>NZ_JBFBBQ010000049.1:0-68913 GCF_040682775.1 Amycolatopsis sp. NPDC051106
GCGCGTTCGTGCGCGGCCTCCGGCGGCAGGCCACCTTCCCCCGGCGCGGCCCTCGCCTCCGAGGTCTGGTGCCCGGCGCCCGGACCGCGCTGCGCGGGCACACGCTGCGCCGGAGCGCCGCCCGCGCGTTCGTGCGCGGCCTCCGGCGGCAGGCCACCTTCCCCCGGCGCGGCGTTCGCCGTGTTCGAGGTCGTGGCCGGCTGGGGCATCGGCGTGCTCCGCCAGGTGGTCCGGGCGCGGCTCGTCAGTCCGCCGCCACCTGGATGAAGGTCTTGCCGGGGACGCGGCGGGGGCGGGCGAACGCGGCGGGCGCCTCGGCGAGCGGGCACACCTCGCCGACGAGGGGCTTGAGGCGTCCGTCCCGCACCCGTTGCGCCAGGTCCGCGAGCCGCGCGCGGTCGGGCTCGACCACGAAGAAGACGGCGCGCGCGTCCTTCGGGTGCACGGTCGGCGGCTCGGCGATGGTCACCAGGGTGCCGCCGGGGCGCACCAGCGCGGCCGACTTCGCGAGGACATCGCCGCCGAGGACGTCGAAGACCACGTCGGCCTGCTCGCCCGGCTCGGCGTCCGGCTCCTGGAAGACGTGCGCGCCGAGGCCGAGCACGAGGTCGCGGTCGCGGGCCCGGCCGCTCGCGATCACCCGGGCGCCCGCCTCCCGGGCGAGCTGGACGGCGATCGACCCCACGCCGCCGGCGGCGCCGTTGATCAGCACGGTCTGGCCCGTCGTGAGCCCGGCGTGGTCGAACAGTCCCTGCCACGCGGTCAGGCCGGAGATCGGCAGCGTCGCGGCCACGGTGTGGTCGATGTCGGCGGCCAGCGGGGCGAGGTTTCGCGCTTCGACGGCGGTGTACTCGGCCAGGGTGCCGTTGCGCGTCCAGTCGGCGAGGCCGAAGACCCGCTGGCCGACGGTGAGGCCGGTGGTGCCGTAGCCCAGCTCGACGACGACGCCGGACAACTCGTGGCCGGGAACGCTCGGTGTGCGGTCGCGGCCGGCGCGGTCGGTCCAGGTGGCCGGCCAGCCGAGTTCGCCCGGGGTGAAGCCGGCGGCGTGGACCCGCACGATGACGTCGTTTTCGGCGGCGTGCGGGTAGGGCAGTTCGGCGGGGGTCAGCCCGTTGACGCCCGCGTCGCGGTCGCTCACGGTGATGGCTTTCATGACTTCTCCCGTTCAGCTCGGCCAGGCGGAGCCGAGGACGCGTTCGACGGTCGTCGTGCGCCGGAAGCCGGGGATGAAGTGTGCGAGCACGTCGGCGTTCACGGTGCCGTTGGTGGTGTCGGGGCGGTTCTTCTGCCCCTCGAAGTAGGCGGTCAGGAACTCGTTCTTGAAGTCGTCCCGCGGGTGCGCGGCGACGATCTCCGCCACCCGGTCGGTGTCCAGCTCGCCGAGCCCGAACCCGACGACGTCGGTCAGCACGCCGAAGTGCGTGCCGGCGATCTCCGGCCCCATGCGGCCGGGAATGCCCGGCGTCGTGTGCAGCGCGATCGCCGTCCACACGGTTTCCGCGGCGGCGGCGGAGAACCCGTGCTCCAGCAGGAACTTGCGTCCGTGGTCGGCCCCGTCGACCTCGAAGCGCTGCTCCACATCGGAAAACGGCGTCGCGAGGCCGGTGTCGTGGAACATGGCCGCCAGGTAGAGCAGCTCGGGATCCGGTTCCCCGCCGAGCCGCTCGGCGTGGATCCGGCCGAAGAAGTAGACGCGGCGGGAGTGGTGGTAGACGAGCGGGCTGGTCGTCTCCCGGAGGTGCCGGGTCGCTGCGGCGACCGCCGCCGTGTCCGGGACTTCGATGCCCGCGATGACCTCGGTCATGACTTGAGCCTTTCCTCTTCGAGTTTCGCGACGAACACGTCGGGGCGGGTCAGGAACGCCTCGTGGTCTCCGGGGACGCCGATCGGCTCGACCCCGAGCCGAGCGGGGAACCGCGGGCACCAAGCGTATTCCCCCGGTGGCATGGCCAGATCGGCTTCGCCGGCGAGGTAGCTGACGGGCAGCCGAAGCGGCGGCGCGGCCATCGGCTGCTCGAAGTAGTTCATCGGCTGGGGAACGAGCAGGTCGTACAGCAGCTTCCGCGCGGGCTCGGGGGTGTTCTGGGCGAAGGCGTTCTGCCAGATCTCGTAAGGCAGGACCACCGAGTGGTCGGCCGACTCGCGGGCGAGCTGCCGGAACAGGGCCGCGTGCCCGGGCGGCACGTCGTCCACGAGCGCGACGCCGTCTTCCGGCACGAAGGCGCTGTAGAAGACGAGCCTCCGCAGGCGGTGCGGGACCCGGTGGGCCGCCCCGAAGACGGGGTAGCCACCCCAGCTGTGGCCCACCAGGGTGACGTCGGTGAGGTCGTTCCGCTCGAGGAAGCCGGCGACGAAGTCGATGGTGTCGGTGAGCCGGTACCGCCGGGGGTCGTCGCCGTCGGCGAGCCCGGGCAGGGTGAGCGCGAAGACCCGGTGTCCGCGGGCGCGCAGCCGGTGGGCGACGGGGCGCCAGGACCAGGCGCCGTGCCAGGCCCCCGGGACGAGTACGTAGGTCTCCACCATCGAGCGAACCACCTTCCTGTGGCTCCACCGCCGGCGGGCACCATCGCCACCCGGCCTGAGGTCGACGCTAGCCCGACCTTTCGTTACAGTCAAGTCATGTAACGTATCTGACGCGGCCAGTGGCGCCCGCGCGCGGGGGCACCGCACGCAGGCGCCGGCTTCACTTGGTGGACGCGATGAAGTACACGACGATGCCGATCAACGCGAGGACTTCGGTCAGCACGAAGGTCGAATAACCGATCGTCTGCAGTTTTCCTCGCGCTTCCGGCTGGCGCGCGGTACCATTGATGACGGCCGCGAAAATCAGCCCGACTCCGATTCCCGGGCCGATCGCGCCCAGTCCGTAGCCGATGGCGGCGAGACCGGGGTTGATGTTGGTGGTCTGGGCCAGAACAGCGTCGTTCATGGACATTCCCCTTCACATCGGTCCACGCACATGTTCGCGCGGAACAGCGGCTTCTCGTGTCGCAGGCAGCAGAAGAAAGGCGCCGGAAATCGGCGGGCGCGTCAGGTAGCTGGATCTCGCCGGGCAGGAGAATCGACGGGGCGGGATATCACCGGAACCGATGGTTCGAACACGGCAAGGATATCGTCGAAAAGGACGGAATGCCGCTGCACGGAACGCGTTACCGCGGTTCGCTCGCAGCGAAAACACCGGGCACGGCGAAGATCAGTCCTCTTCGGTGGCCGCCGAGAGGAACGCCGCGAGATCGTCGGTGAAGCGCAGCAGCAGGTCGTAGAAAGCCCGGCGGTCCGTCTCGGACCACCCGGACAGCGCCTCCCCGAACCAGCCGAGGATCGTGGTCACGTACCGGTCGGCCAGCTCCGCGCCGTCCGGGGTCAGCTCGACCAGGCGGGCGCGCCGGTCGTCGGGGTCGGCCAGGCCGTGCACGAGCCGCCGCCGTTCGAGCACGTGCAGGTGCCGCGTGACGTGCGGCCCGGCGACCTGCATCCGCTCCGCGATCTCGCCGACGCGCATCGCCTTCCCGGTCATGTGCAGGGCGAGGATGATCGACAGCCCGGGTCGGTCGAGGTCGACTCCGATCCGCTTCATCGCCCGCTCCCCCAGGCCGCTGCGGTTCATCAGGTTGCCCAGCTGCATGAGCCGGGGCAGCACGGAACGCAGCTCGTCGCCGGCGTCGGTGGCGGCCATCACACCCCTTAGATAGCTAACTTAGGTATATAGTTGCCTCATGCCGCGGATCTTCCCGGCATTGTCGCACCCGCCACATAGATACCTAACTTAGCTATCGGGGGTCACCATGAACACCACACCGCGCACCGCCTTGATCTCGGGCGCGAGCATCGCCGGTCCCGCACTGGCCTTCTGGCTGCGGAAGGCCGGTTTCGCCGTGACCGTCGTGGAGAAGTCGGCCACGATCCGGGACGGCGGTTACCCGATCGACGTCCGCGGCACGGCCCTGGACGCCGTCCGGCGGATGGGGATCCTCCCCCGCCTGCGGGACCTGCACATCTCCACCCGCCTGCTGACTTTCCTCGACGCCGACGGCAGCGAGATCGCCGCCCTGGAGCCCAACGCGATCATCGGCGGTGTCGAGAGCGAAGACGTCGAGATCCGCCGGGGCGACCTCACGAACACGCTGTACGACCTCGTGCGCGACGACACCGACTTCCGCTTCGGCGACAGCATCGAGACGCTGACGCAGCACGGCGACGGCGTCGACGTCACCTTCCACAGTGGCCGCCAGGAGACCTACGACCTGGTGTTCGGCGCCGACGGCCTGCACTCGGCCACCCGCGGGCTGGTCTTCGGCGACGAAGAGCGGTTCCACCACTACCTCGGCTACAGCTTCGCCGGGTTCACCATGCCCAACGACTTCGGCCTCCACCGCGAAGGGCTCTCGTGGAGCACCCCGGGCAAGGGCGCGGCGCTCTACGCGGTGCTCGAGAGCAAGGAAGTCCACGGTTTCCTGGTCTTCGCCCGCCCGAACCCGCCGATCGAGGCGTTCCGCAACCCCGACGCCCAGCGTGATCTGGTCGCCGAGACATTCGCCGGCGAAGGCTGGGAAATCCCGCGCATGGTCGAGGCGATGCGCGAGGCGGACGACCTGTTCTTCGACGTCGTCAGCCAGATCCACCTGCCCCGGTGGACGGACGGCCGCGTCGCACTGATCGGCGACGCGGGGTACGCACCGTCGTTCATGACCGGCCAGGGCACGAGCCTCGCCCTCGTCGGCGCGTACGTGCTCGGCCACGCGCTGGCCACGATCCCCGACCACGCGGCGGCCTTCGCGGCGTACGAAAGCCGGTTGCGGAACTTCGTCGAACGCAACCAGGCCCTGGTGACCGAAGGCAAGGCCACGTTGTTCCCGGCCACGGCGGAGGCGCTCGCGGAGCGGAACGCCGCGCTGAGGAAGCTCACGACGGTCCCGGCGCCCACGCCACGGCCCGAGCACTCGGCGCTCACGCTGCCGGACTTCCCGGACTGCTGAGGGCGAGCTCGGCAAAGGCGACACGCGGGGGCGCGGCGGGACCGCTTCCGGGCGACCGCGCCACCGGCGACGAATGCCCCACGGCCTTCAACGGAGCCGCGTCCGTGGGGCGGGGCGCGGGGTCGCCGTGCGGCCGGCCGCCGCTCACTCCGGCCAGCGGACCTCGTCCGGGTACGCATGGAACTGCCGCAGGTGCCGTTCTTCCGTTCGGCCCTGCAGCGGGAACGTGAACCGCGAGCCGTCCGGCCAGGTCAGCGTGCGCTTGCGGAAGCTGACCTCCGGGGCGCTCGTGCCCCGGGCCTCCCAGAGGACCTGCGGCTCGGGTGCGTCGGCCGGGTCCACGTACGTCGACCCCGTCTCGACCAGTGCGACCGACGTCGGCGAGCACACCAGCCACGGGCCCTTCGCCCGCCGGAGGCGGTCGAGCGGCTCGAGGACCTGGGCGTCCGCGGGGCCGGTCACGTGGACCGCGCGCTCGCCCTTGCCGCCGCCGCTGCCCGCCGCGCTCGCCAGGTACGCGACGAACCCCACCGCGGCGCCGATGCCGCGCGCGACGTTCCCGAACGCCCGCAGCACGGGCCGCGAACCCTCGACCGTGCCGTCTTCGCGGCGGCCGGGGACGGCGAACCGCAGGTCCGCGTCACCCAGGCGCAGCACGATCACCGGCTCCCGCCAGCGCTCGCGCATCAGCGCCTCCACGCGCTCCCGGAACCCGGGGCGCACGAGCGCGGCGTCCTTCGCGGACTCCATGCGGTCGCCGAACTCGACGGCCTTCCGGGCTAGATGTCCAAGTTCCGCCGGGTCTCCTCCGGGCTCTGGTCCCCGCCGATCGCGCTCTTGTCGAACCACGGTTCGTCCTCCTCGGGGGTGACCGCTTCCTTGCCTTCGGTGAACGCCGTCTTGCCCGCCGCGATCCCGGCCTTCACGCTCGCGCCCGCGACCAGCGGGCTCGCGCCGACCGACGTGCCGAACATCGTTGAAAGCATCCGGTTCCCGGGCGTGAGCGCCACCCCGGCCGTGTTCTCGAGCGTGTCGAGGCCGAAGCGCGACTCGCCGGCGTACCGGCCGAGCCGGAACTTCCGGGTCATCTCCACGACCTTCGTGGAGTACTTCGCGAGGAACTCGATGAACGTGTCGAGCAGCTTGCCGAACTTGCCGAGGTAGCGGGTGACCTTCTGCAGCACGCTCGCGGCCTTGGCGATCGACGCCGTCATCGCGGCGGCGACCGAGCTGCCGAAGCTGATCACCGACGCGGCCAGGGCCGGCAGCCAGATGGTGATCAGCCAGGACACCAGCTCGGTGATGATCGCCTTGATCACCTCTTCGATGACCTGCATGACCATCGACCACATCTGCAGCACCTCGGCGACCGACCCGGCCGCGGAGCCGACGCCGCGGATGCCGGAGGAAAAGTCGCCGAGCGCCTCCTTGGCCGCCTTGCCGGCTTCGTCGACCCACTCGGCCAGCGCCGTGTCGCCGGTCTGCTCGAAGTCCTCGGCGAGCGCGACGAAGCCGTGCGCGATCGAGGCGAAGTTCTCCGACGCGTGCCCGATGGCCGGCCCGTCGCCGGTGACCGCGTGCAGCGCGTCCTGCAGTGGCTGCACCAGCTCCAGCAGCATGTTCAGCCCGTGGCTCACCAGCCAGCCGATCGGGTCCATCGCGAAGGTGACCATGTCGGTCGCGGCGGCGCCGACGAACGCCGCGCCGTCCCCGACCAGCGCCTTGCCCGCCGAAGCCAGCTCCCCCACGCCGTCCGCCGAAGCCGCCTGCTGAGCGTGCTCGGCGATCGACTTGCCGGACTTGTACACGGTGCCGACGACCGGCGTGGCCTCCGCCGCGCGGTCGAGGTTCGCGCTCATGCTCTCGTCGTACGGCTGGACGTCCAGCGCGTCCGCGATGCTCCTCTTGGGCTCGGTCACTTGCCCTGGCCTCCGATCGCGTCGATCTCCGCCTCGTACCGGCCGAAGGCGATCACGCCCGCCTCTTCGGTCCCGCGGTACATCTCGGCGGCCTTGGTCATCTTGGTGGTGAGCCCGTCGACGCCGTCCTTCAGCTCGCCCAGCAGCGAACGCAGTTCGCCGAGGCGCTCGGTGTAGCCCTGCTTCGCCCAGATCCCGACGACGCCCCAGGCCGTGTCGGTCACGTCGGCGGCGTCGATCTTGGCCACGAACTTGTCCGCCTCCTGCTCGTAGAACGGCAGCTGGCGCGCGTATCCGGAGATCGCGTCGATGTTGGTCTGGATTCCGTCTGACATCGCGGAAGTTCCCTCGGTCGGTTTCAGGAGCGGCGGAGGATCGGGCCCTGGTCGAAGTCGTCGTCGTCCCCGGGCGCGGGACGGCGTCGCGGCCGCGGCGCCTCCTGCTCCGACGCGGGTTCCGGCGCCGCGGTTCCGAACGCTTCCGCCTGGGCCTGCCGGACCTGCCCGCTCACGTCCACGCCGAGCTGGTCCCCGAACGCGTCGTCGACGATGGCGGCCTGCTGCTGGGCGGCTCCGGCCACGGCCTGGCGGAGGGTGGCCATGATCCGCTGGGCGAGCTGGCCCGCTTCCAGGTGCATGGCGCCGGCGGTGAGCCGCAGGTCGGTGACGGTCCCACCGGCCCCCGCGGTGACCGTCACCGTGCCGTCCGGCGAGGTCACCGAGGTGCCGACCTGGGCGATCCGTTCCTGCATGTCGCCGACGCCGGCGAACCGGGCTTCGGCCTGGCGGACCTTCGACTGGAAGGTCTCGAACTGGGCGATCAGCTGGTCCATTTCGGCCGACATCGTCACTTCCTTCGCGGTACGGGGCTTCGCCGGATCATGACAGATCCACTGCGTCGGCGCGGCATTTCGGCGGAATGCGAAGTACCGGGCCGACCCGCTCAGCTGATGAAGCCCGCCGCCTTGAGCCAGTCGTGGGCCACCGTCGCCGGCTTCTGGCCGTCCACGCTCACCTTCTTGTTCAGGTCCGTCAGCGTCGCCGTGTCCAGCTTCGCCGCGATCGGCGTGAAGAGCTGCTCCAGCTGGGGGTACTTGCCCGCGACGCCGGACGCGATCGAGATCGCCGGGTTGTACGTCGGGAAGAAGTGCTTGTCGTCCTCCAGCACCGTCAGCTTCTGGCCGGCCACGCGCCCGTCGGTCGAGGCGACCGAGCCGAAGCCGCACGGGTCGCCCTTGCCGATGCTCGGGTACACCACCGCGTCGTTGAGCAGGTGGACCTGCGGGTCGGGCAGGGTGAACCCGTAGGTCTTGGCCAGGCCCGGGAACCCGTCGTCGCGGCTGCGGAACTCCGGGCCCATGCAGGTCGACGCCGCGGCCGGATCCCGCTTCACCAGCGCCGCGTAGTCCGAGATCGTCTTCACGCCGGTCTTGGCCACCGTCGCCGGGTTGCCCGCGATGGCGTACGTGTCGTTGGCGGGCGAGCGGGCCCACCACGTGACGCCGTTGGCGGCGTCGGCCTGCTTGACCGCGTCGTACTGCGCCTGCGGGTCGGCGATCGGCTGGGTCTGGTGGAGGTAGCTGATCCACGCGGTGCCGGTGTACTCCCAGTACAGGTCGACCGCGCCGCTGGTGAGCGCCTGGCGGACGTTGCTCGAGCCGGTGATGTTGGTCTTGTCCTGCGGGCTCGCCCCGGCCGCCTGCAGCGCGACGAGCGCGATCTGGCCGAGGAGCAGCTGCTCGTCGAACTCCTTGGAGCTGACGCGGATCTGCGCGCCGCTCAGCGCGTCGATCTTCTTGATGGATCCCTCGCCCACCTGGGCGCCGGTCTGGTCCTTGCCGATCGTGCACCCGGCGGCGAGCGCCGTGACGAAGGCGAGAACGACGGCTGTAGTGCGTCGCATGGCTTGTCCTCCTTGGGTTCTCACGTTCCGCGCGGGTGCAGGACCTCCTCCGCGACCAGGCCCAGCCAGTCGGCGAAGAGCGCCAGCGCGGCGACGACGATGCCGAAGGTCAGGCTCAGGATCGGGCGGTACAGCCCGATCCCGGCGACGAGCCCGCCGCCGAGACCGCCGCCGTCGATGAAGGTCGCGAGCGTCGCGCTCGCCACGGTGAGGACCAGCGCCGTGCGGATCCCGGCGAGGATCACCGGGACGGCCAGCGGGAGTTCGATCCGCCACAGGATCGCCGTCGTCGTCATGCCCATGCCGCGCGCGGCGTCGACGAGGGTCGGGTCGACGCCGTCGAGCCCGACCATCGTGTTGCGCAGCACCGGCAGGGTCGCGTAGACGACCAGCGCCGTCACCGCCGTCGCGGTGCCCGTGCCGATCCAGAGGGCGAGCAGCACGACGAGCCCGATCGACGGGATGGCCTGGCCGAGGTTGCCCAGGCCCAGGCCGACCGGCCGGACCCACCGGGCGCCGGGGCGGGTCAGCAGGATGCCGAGCGGGAGGGCGATGGCGAGCGTGCACACCGTCGAGATCAGCGTGAGCCGCAAGTGCGCGCCCAGTTCGGCGAAGATCTCGCCGGCGTTGAGGTAGCGCTGCTCGATCGAGTCGATCGGCTGCGCGCGCACGAGCAGGAAGAGCGCCAGCAGGGCGAGGGCGATGAGCACCGGCCGGACCAGCAGCCCGAGCCGGCGCCGGCGGGGCCGGGACGGCGTCACGCTGTCCGGAGCCGTCGCGGGCGTGCGCGCCGGCGCGGGCACTTCTCCGGCGGGCCGCAGCGCCGCGACCAGGCCGGCGACGTCGCCCACCCCCAGCGCGCGCCCGGTGCCGTCCTCGACCACGACCGCGGTGCGGCCGGTGCGCACCATCGTGTCGAGCGCGTCCCGGAGGGTGGCGCCGTGCGGAACCGACGGCAGCCCGTCCGAACCGGTCACCGGCCGGAGTTCCAGCTCCGACACCGGGATCAGCCCGAGCCGCTTGAGGTTCCGCCGCGAGCCGACGAAGGACGCGACGTAGTCGTCGGCCGGCGCGGCGAGGATCGCCTGCGGGGTGTCGTACTGCGCGATCTCCGAACGCGGGCGCAGCACGGCGATCCGGTCGCCGAGCTTGAGCGCCTCGTCGAAGTCGTGCGTGACGAACACGATCGTCTTGCGCACTTCCCGTTGCAGGCGCAGGAACTCGTCCTGCAGCCGGGCGCGCGTGATCGGGTCGGTGGAGCCGAACGGCTCGTCCATCAGCATGACCGGCGGGTCCGCGGCCATCGCCCGCGCGACGCCGACGCGCTGCTGCTGGCCGCCGGACAGCTCACGCGGGTACCGGAGGCCGTGTTCGCGGGTCAGGCCCACGACGCCGAGCAGTTCCCGCACGCGGGCGGCGACGCGGCGCCGGGTCCAGCCGAGCACGCGCGGCACCACGCCGATGTTGGCGTCCACGCGCAGGTGCGGGAACAGCCCGACCTGCTGGATCACGTACCCGGTGTGGCGCCGGTGCTCGTCGACGTCGAGCGCGGTCACGTCGGTGCCGCCGATCGTGATCGCGCCCGAGGTGGGTTCGACGAGCCGGTTGATCATCCGCATGGTCGTCGTCTTGCCGCACCCCGACTGCCCGGTCAGCACGACGATCTCGCCCGCCGGGATCCGCAGCGTGAGGCGGTCGACCGCGGGCAACGCCTGCCCGGGGTAACGCTTGCTGACCTCACGCAGCTCGATCGTCTCGCCCGCGGTGCCGGTGGTCTCCTCCGGCGCCGTTTCGGGAAGGGGGCGCGGCCGCCGCAGCGTCGTGAGCTTGCCGACCACCACGAAGGCCAGGTCGAACAGCAGCGCCAGCACGACGATCCCCAGCGTGCCGGTCAGCACCTGGTTCAGCGAGTTGACCGCGCCGAACCGGCCGAGCCCGTCGAAGATCTCGTTGCCGAGCCCGGGGCCCTTGACGTACGCGCCGATCGCCGCGATCCCGATCGTGATCTGCGTCGACACGCGGATCCCGGACAGGATCACCGGCCACGCCAGCGGCAGCCGCACGCGCCACAGCACCCGGGCGCGGCCGAGGCCCATGCCGCGCGCCGCGTCCACGACCGCGGGGTCGACGCCGCGCAGGCCGACGATCGTGTTGCGCGTGATCGGCAGCAGCGCGTAGAGCACCAAGGCGACCAGGACGTTCGTCAGCCCGAGTCCGAACGGGCCGATCAGGATGCCCAGCAGCGCGATCGACGGAATGGTCAGGAAGGCCGCGGTCGTGGTGGTCGCCAGCGAGCCGAGCCACCGCCGCCGGTAGGTGAGCAGGCCGATCGTCATCCCGGCCAGCACGGCCAGGGCCACCGCCGCGAGGGTCAGGTCCACGTGGAGGATCGCGTCGTTGACGACGTCGATCCAGTTCTCGCGGAGGTACTCGAACAGGCTCAGGACCGCGCTCCTCGGGCGTCGCAAGGCGGAAAGTCACCCCCAGCCCAACACGTTCGCGTGGTCCTGTCCACCGCCGGGTTGATCCACCTGGCCGTATCCAACTCGTGGGCAAGGTGGTTAACCTCCGGCCGTGAGGTTCCTGGGTGTCGTGCTCACCGTGCTCTCGGCCGCCGGCTTCGTGGCCGTTCCCGCCCCACCGGCGTCGGCCGCGGCCGATCCGCCGGCCTTCGCGGGACCGCTCAGCACCCGCGGGCGCTACATCGTCGACGCGAACGGCGACCGCTTCAAGCTGAAGTCGGCCAACTGGCACGGCGCGAGCGGCACGTGGACCGGGTCGGGCGACGCGGGCGACCCGGCGAACCACCACGCCGGCGAGATCGCCTACCAGACCCCGCTCGGCCTGGACCGCGCCTCGATCGACACCGTCATCGACGGGCTCGCGCAGCTGGGCCTCAACAGCGTCCGGCTGCAGTTCTCGAACGCGATGATCCACGACACGCGGGCGGTGCCGGACCTGCCGGCCAACCCCGGGCTGCACGGGCTGACGCCGTTGCAGGTCTACGACCGCGTCGTCGAGCGGCTCACCGCGCGCGGGTTCGCCGTGATCCTCAACAACCACACGACGACGTCGCGCTGGTGCTGCGGGCTCGACGGGAACGAACGCTGGAACACCGCGCAGACCGAGCAGCAGTGGCAGGACGACTGGCTGTTCATGGCCCGTCGCTACGCCGCGAACAAGCGAGTCGTCGGCGCCGACCTGTACAACGAAGTCCGCCGGAACACCTTCGACGACCCGAACTGGGGCTGGGGCAACGGCACGGACTGGCAGCGCGCGAGCCAGCAGGTCGGCGACCGCATCCTGACCGAAGCCAACCGCGACCTGCTGATCATCGTCGAGGGCATCAACTGGACCGGCCTGCCCATCGACGGCTTCGCGCACGGACGGCCCACCCTGGAACCCGCCCGCACCCTGTCGCACACGCTCGTCGACTCCGGGAAGCTGGTCTATTCCGCGCACTTCTACGCCTACACCGGCCCGAACCACTCCGGCGCGACCGGCATCGGCGAGACCCACGACCCGCGTTACCGCGACCTCTCGCCCCAGGAACTGCGGGACACCCTGTACCGGCAAGCGTTCTTCGTCGAAGCCGAAACCGGCAAGCACTACACAGCACCGCTGTGGATCAGCGAGTTCGGCGAGGGCCGCGGCACCACCGACGCCGCTTCGCGCGCGTGGTTCGAGAATTTCGTGGACTACCTCGCCCGGACCGACACCGACTTCGCCTACTGGCCCGCCGTGGGGTTCCACACGAACGGATCCGGGGACGGGTGGTCGCTGCTCGCCTGGGACGCGGCCGGCCACCGCATCGACGTCCTCGACGGGACCGACTGGCGTGGCCCGGCCTGGCGGCGGCTGGTGACCGCACCGTCGCGCACCGGGCAGGTCCAGCCGGCCGGGCACTGGTCGATGCTCAACCTGGACTACGCCGACTTCCAGGAGTCCCGCACGGTCCGCGGGCGGCCGGACTGGGACCCGGGCGCGCGCAAGGGCGCCTGCCCCGACGGCCAGCGCCTCGCCGGCCTGGCGCACACCGGCGGCCGCGGCCTCTGCACCGGCACGCTGCCGACACCGGCCGCGTACACCGCAGTCCGCGACGAGTCCTTTGTGGACACGGACTGGGCGTCGGGCTACAGCAAGGTGCAGTGCCCGCCCGACCACGCGGTGGTCGGCTACAGCCTCAAGGGCGCGGCGGTGTCCGCGGTGTTGTGCGGCCGCTCCCCCGGCCCTCTCGGCCGAGCGGGCCGCACGGTCTGGTTCGACCGTGGCGACAACCGCCCGGCCGGCGAGCCGGGTGGAGACTTCGCTTCGGGCAACTACAAGGGACAGTGCGCGCCGGGCGAGTACGTCGCCGGTGTGGCCTACACCGGCCGCATCGGTTCGAACCGCACGCCCGACGCGCTGCTCTGCCGCTCCTGAGTGACCACGGCCGGTGGGTCGCGCGGACCCACCGGCCGTTCCGTCACACCAGCGAAGCGGTCAACCCGCCGTCGAGGACGTAGTGGCTGCCCGTGACCCAGCTCGCCCGGTCGGACGCCAGGAACGCCGCGACCTCCGCGATGTCCTGCGGGGTGCCGAGGCGGCCCTGCTTCGCCGCGACGAGGTCGCCGAACGGGACCTGGGTCGCCGCCTCGAAGTCGGGGACGAGGCGCTCGACCATGGCCGTGTCGGCGAAGCCCGGGCAGACCGCGTTGACGCGGATGCCGGCCGGCCGCATCTCCACCGCCGCGACCCGGGTCAGCTGGATGACCGCCGCCTTCGTCGCGCAGTAGGAGCCGAGCAGCGGGCTGCCGCCGATGCCCGCGATCGAGGCGATGTTGACGATGTTCCCCTTCGACTCCACCAGGTGCGGGGTCGCCGCCTTCATCGCCACGAACGTGCCGCGCACGTTGACCGCGAAGATCTTGTCGAAGCTCTCCGTGGACTGCTGCAGCAGGGGCGACGCCACCTCGATCCCGGCGTTGTTGACCAGGACGTCGAGGCCGCCGAGGAGGTCGACCGCCTGCTGGATGGCCGCCTGGACCTGGGCCTCGTCGGTGACGTCGCAGTTGGCGACCCCGGCGGCGCCGATCTCGTCGGCCGCCTGCTTGGCCGCGTCGGCATCTCGGTCGCTGATCACGACCCGGGCGCCGCGTTCGGTGAACAGCGCCGCGATCGCCTTGCCGATGCCCGCGCCGGACCCGGTGACGAAGACGCGCTTTCCCTCGAGTTCGGACATGCTGGTTCCTCTCACATCGCTTCGATCTTGGGCAGGATTTCTTCCTTGATGCGCTTCAGGTCGTCCAGTGTCTTCGCCACCGGCACGCCTTGGAAGGGCGGCCACAGGAACGGCATCGTCAGCCCGGCTTCCCGGTACCGCTTGAGCCGGTCGGTGATCTGCGCCTCGGAGCCGACGAGCAGGTTGGTGCCCTTGCCCAGCGGGCTCTGGTCCACGTCCTGGTCGGTGATGACGAACCAGATCATGCTGGAGATCTCGAGGTCGTCGACCGAGCGCCGGGTGTCGAGCTCGTCGAGTTCGCGCTGGATCTCGGTGCGCCACCGCCGGATGTCGTCGGGCGAGTCCTGGATCCCGATCCAGCCCGACAGGCCGTACTTGGCGATGCGGGCGGCCGAGCGCTTCGGGTCCTTGAGGCCGCTGAAGAAGATCGGCGGGTGCGGCTTCTGCACCGGCTTGGCGCCGAACCCGGCCGGCTCGAAGTCGGCGAACTCGCCGTGGTACTCGAAGACCTCGTTGGTCCAGATGCCCTGCATGATCTCCAGGGTCTCGCGCACGTGCTTGTGCCGCTTGGGAAAGATGTGCGCGGCGCTGGCGGCGGCGAACTCCTCCGGCATCCAGCCGGAGCCGACGGCGACGTTGAGCCTGCCGCCCGAGAGGTGGTCGATGGTGGCCAGCTCCGCGGCGAGCACGCCGGGGGAACGGTACGGCGTGTCGATGATGCTCATGCCGATCCGGACCTTCGAGGTCTTCGCGGCGAGCCACGGGAGCAGCGGCATGCCCTGGAGGAACTCGCCCCGCGAGCTCACCGGGAGCTGCTTGCCCATTTCGTCCAGCATCCCGAAGGGGTACTGCATTTCGCCTCGGTCCGAGGCCTCCGGCACGATGATCCGGTCGAGCGTCCAGACGGAGTCGAAGTCGAGGTCTTCGGCGAGCGCGGTGAGGTCTTCGAGCTCCCGGACGGTCACCTTGTCCCGGAAGTTCGGCAGGTAGAGCGCGAGTTTCATGGTCGGACAGCCTCCTTGCTGGTTTGAGTGAAGGTGGAGCGGATGTCGGCTTTGAGCACCTTGCCGACTCCTGAGCGCGGCAGCTCCGGCCAGATTTCGATCTGCTTCGGCGCCTTGACGCTGCCGATGCGGTCCTTGACGAACGCGATCAGCTCGCCCGGGTCCAGCTCCCGGCCGGGCTGCAGCTGGACGACGGCGGTGACGCGTTCGCCCCACTTGTCGTCGGGCAGCCCGATCACGGCGCAGTCGCGGACGGCGTCGTGGGCCATCACCGCCTGCTCGACCTCGGCGGAGTAGACGTTGAAGCCGCCGGTGATGACCATGTCCTTGGCGCGGTCGACGATGTGGAGAAATCCTTCGTCGTCGAGGAAGCCGATGTCGCCGGTGTGGTGCCAGCCGTGCGCGGACGCCTCCGCGGTGGCTTCGGGGTTGCGGTAGTAGCCGGCCATCACGAGCGAGCCGCGCACGCAGATCTCCCCGCGCTCGCCCTTCGGGACCGGCCGTCCGTCCTCGTCGAGGATCGCTACCGTGACCAGCGGCGAAGGGCGGCCGGCCGACGACAACCGTCCCGTGTGGACGGTGCCGTCGGGTCTGCGGTGGTCGGCGGGCGACATCGTCGAGATCATCATCGGGGCTTCGGACTGGCCGAACAGCTGCGCCATCGGGCCGATGCGGGCGAGGGCTTCGGTGAGGCGGGTCGTCGACATCGGGGCCGCGCCGTACCAGAAGCACTGCAGGGACGAGAGATCCGTGTGCGCGAGCGCGTCGTGGCCGAGCACCATGTAGATCAGCGTCGGCGGCAGGAACGTGTGGGTGACGCGATGCCGCTCGATCAGCTCCAGGAAGCGGCCGACGTCGGGCTTGGCCATGATCACGACTTCCCCGCCGCGGGCGAGGATCGGGAAGCAGAGGACGCCGGCCGCGTGGGTCAGCGGGGCCAGGGCCAGGTACACGGGGCGGCCGTCGAAGGGGTAGCTCATCAGCGTGATCGCCGTCATCGCCTCGAGGTTGCGGCCGGTGAGCATGACGCCCTTGGGGCGCCCGGTGGTGCCGCCGGTGCCGACCAGGGCGACGACGTCCTCGGGTTGCGCGGCTTCGGCCGGCGGATCGTCGCGAGCCGCGTCGAGCCAGTCCGGGAAGCCCGGCGCGAAGTCGTCGCCGTCACCGAGGCGGACGAGCGTGGTCAGCTTGGGGAGTTTCGGGGCGATCTCCCGGACCAGGCCTTCGAAGGCGGGCTGGAAGATCAGGGTGGCGCAGTCGAACAGGTCCAGGAGTTCGGCGTTCTCGCCGGCGGCGTTGCGCGGGTTGATCGGGCACCACACGGCACCCGCGCGGGCGATGCCGAAGACGCAGGTGAAGGCGGTCGGATCGTTGGCCGAAAGGATGCCGACCTTGTCCCCGGGCCGCACGCCGGAGTGCCGCAGGGCGCGGGCCACGGCCTGGGCGAGCTCGACCACTTGGCCGTACGAGACGGAGTTCCCGTCGAGGGTCAGGCACGGCGCGTCCGGGTCCAGGGAGGCGCCTTTTTCCAGGTAGAAGTACAGAGACATCGTCGTCCCTCCCGAGCTCCGTCGGTCGCTGGACACGACCTTGGCCGCCGTTTGGACGAATGTCAAGATTTTCTTGGACGATTGGTCAGAGAACCGCGCGATGGTATCTTCGGCCGGTGACCAGCCCAGCCGCCGTGCGGCGCCGGACCCGGGTCGACAAGTTCGAGGACCGCCGCCGCGAACTCGCCGACGCGGCCCTGCTCGCCCTCGCCGACCTCGGCTACGCCCGCACGAGCCTGCGCACGATCGCCGAGCACACCCAGTTTTCGCACGGGCTGCTGCACTACTACTTCGCCGACAAGGTCGAGCTGATCACGTACTGCGTCCGCCGCTACAAGGAAGCGTGCGTGAAGCGCTACGAGGGCGGAGTGGGCGGGGCGGCCACCCCGTCCGCGCTGGCCGAAGCGTGCGCGGACGGGCTGGCGGCGGCGCTCGAAGAGGCGCCGCTCATGCACCGGCTCTGGTACGACCTGCGGTCGCAGTCCCTGTTCGAGGAAGCGTTCCGCGACGACGTCGCCGAAATCGACGACAGCCTGCAAGAGATGATCTGGCGCAACGTCCGCGCCTACGCCGAGCTGGCGGAGGCCGAGCCGACGTGCACGCCGCCGGAGGCGTACGCCCTCTTCGACGGGCTGTTCCAGCAAGCGTTGCAGCGGCACATCGTCGGCGCCGAGGACGCGCTCGACGACCTCCGGCGCGGCGTTCGCAAGCTGTTCCCCCGCCTCGTCAGCTGACGGCCGGGATCACCATCCGCGCCAGCGGCACGTGGTGCTGCCCCGCGTGCATGTCACGGTCCCGCAGCGAACCCTGGCTCACCGGGCGCGGGAACGAAATCTTCACCACGTTCAGCGACGGGATGCGGAAGATCCGGATCGTCTCCTCGTCGACCCGGTAGAGCGACGCGATCACGCGCTCGTTCAGGAACGTCTCGTCCGCCGCGATCCGGTAGCCGTCCGCGTCCCGCAGGAACAGCTCCATCGTCACCCAGAACGGGCCCGCGTTCTTGGACCGGACCTCGTGGGCCAGCTCAGCCAAAGTCGTGTCAGGCACGGGTCTCCCCCTCGAACTCGATCCGGAACAGCTCCAGCGGCGCGCAGTCGACGACGTGGTTCAGCACGAACTCGTACGCCGCGCCGCGCTCGACCTCCGCCGGGGACGACGGGAACGCGAAGCTCGGCAGGTAGTCCATCGCCGGGGTCGGCAGGTGCAGCATCAGCGGGTTGGCGACCTTCGCCACCGCGGTCGCCGTCGCCTGGTCGGGCGCGTTGATCAGCAGCATCACGCCCACCTCGCGCGGCGGACCGCTCTCGGGTTCGAGGTCGCCCAGGACCGCGTTGTGGCCGTACAGCCGCAGGTCGAACGCGTACTCGTCGCCGGCCAGCCCCAGTGTCTGGCCCACCCGCTGCGTGATCAGCGCGCGCATCAGCGCCGCCCACTCGTCGATGTCGGCGAGCACCAGCGGGTCGCGGATGGCCGAGAACGACATCGTTTCGTACCCGGTGATCCGCGCGCCTTCGAGCTTGATCGTGTGCTGCTCCGCGACGTGGAACCGCGACCCTTCCACCCGGACGATCCGGTCGTCGACGGCGGTGTACACCGCATCCCGGACGTCGAGCGTGCCGTCGGGTTCGCGCATCTCGAAGGGGTCCGCCGTCTCGTAGAGCATGTGGGCGGCCACCAGGATCGGCGTGCACGCAGCACCCGGGTCGAGCGGCTCGATGGTGAAGCCGTCGGCGTCGATCGTGGCCAGGACCCCGCCCGCGCGCGGGTTGTCCGTGCACTGGCCGCCGCACTCGACGATCTTGGCGGCGTGCCACGTCGGCCCGGCCGGCATGCCCTTCATGAGCGGGTAGGCGGCCGCCACCGCCGTGTCGGTGGCGCGGCCGGCCAGCACGACCTGCGCACCCGCGCGCAGCGCTTCGACGATCGGTTCGTGCCCCATCGCGCCGACGATGTGGGTGCAGCTTTCCAGGGTCTCGGCGGCCAGCTCTCCCAGCGGGGGCAACGGATGCACGCGGCCCGCGCCGAGGTGTTCCTTCAGGTCGGCCGCGTCCTGCTCGCTGTAGATCTTCGCGACCTTCAGCTCCAGGCCCTCCTCCGCCAGCACCTCGGCGGCGATCCCGGCGACCCAGTCGACGCCGGCGTCGGTCCCGCTCGTCCCGCACGAGCCCACGATCACCGGGATCCCGGCGCCGGCGGCGGCGGTGAACAGGCTGCGCAGGTCGCGCGCCACGGCCTTGGCGGTCGTCTTGGCCGTCGCCGCGCCGAGGTAGTGGGGGCCGGAGTCCGTGGACCCGCCGTCGATGCTGATGACGTCGGCGCCCAGGGCGATGCCGCGCTCGACGGTCGCGTGGTCCCAGCCCGCGCCGAGCATGCCGCTCGGCGCCAGCACTCGCACCATGTCCATGGTCCTCATTTCTCTCCGTTCACCACGTGCCGGGCCCGGCCTTCGAGGGCCGCGACCAGTTCTTCGGCGCCGCGCAGGCCCGCGGCCCGCCGCGCTTCGGCGGTCTGCCCGGCAAGGTGCGAGTAGACGACGATCCCGTCCACGCCGCGCAGCGGACTGCCGGCGGGCAACGGCTCCTCACGCACCACGTCGAGCGCCGCCCCGGCGATCCGGCCGGAGCGCACGGCCGCCACGAGCGCGTCTTCGTCGACGATCGCGCCCCGGGAAGTGTTGACCAGCACCGCGGTCGGCTTCATCCGGTCGAACGCCGCGGCGTCCAGCAGTCCCCTGGTCCGCTCGGTGAGCGAGGTGTGCACCGAGACGTAGTCCGAAATGGACAGCAGCTCGGCCAGCCCGGTGAACCGGACGTCCGGCCCCCGCAGCCCGGCCGGCACGCCCGTGGTGCAGACGACGGTCATCCCGAACGCGTGGGCCAGCGGCACGATCGCCCGCGCCGCGGAGCCGTACCCGATGAGCCCGAGCGTCGAGCCGCGCAGCTCGTGCCCGTCCTCGCGCGGCCACTTCCCCGCCGCCACACCGGAAGCCGACCGCACGAGCCGCCGCGCTCCGGCGAGCAGCAGCCCGAAGGTGTACTCGGCGACGGCGTTGGCGTTGACGCCCGGCAGGTTGCTCACGCTGATCCCCTGCCGGGCGGCGGCTTCGACGTCGATGGAGTCGTACCCGACGCCGGTCCGGACGATGACGCGCAACTTCGGCGCGCGGGCCAGCACCTCCGCCGTGAGCGGCTCATTGGCCACCAGCGCCGCGTCGATAGCGTCCAGCGCCGCGACCAGCTGCTCGGGAGCCCGCTTGCCGGCCATCGGCGAGTGCACGGTGTCCAGTCCGGCGCCGCGTAGGTACTGGTCGACCTCGTCCCCGGGGCGCAGGTAGTCGGTGGTGACCAGGACGCGGCTCACAGCACCCGCCCGTCGGTCCGGCGCCGCTGCACCACGGCGACCCGGGCCACCAGCAGCACCGCGATCGCCGTGACGAGCCCGACGTCGAGGAGCAGGAACGGCCACCCGGTCACGTCGACCATCCCGCCGACCAGCGCCGGGCCGGCGAAGCCGCCGGCCGACCAGCCGACGGTGTAGAGGCCGGTGTAGGTCCCGAGCACGCGGGCCGAGGGCGCGAGGTTCCACAGGACGACCGCCATGTTGACCATGAACGCCGAGGCGCCCGCGGCCGCCACGCACATCGCGACGACCGTCCCGGTGGGCGTCCGCACGATCGTGCCGAACACCATGGCCGCGCCGAACACGGCCATCCCGATCAGGATCACCCGCAGCCGGCCGAAGCGTTCGGCGAACAGCGCGACCGGGTACGCGGCGGCGATGAACGCGATCCCGCTGGGCAGGGTGATCCCGCCGGCGTCGCCGCGGGACAGGCCCAGGGTTTCGATGCCGTAGTTGGTGATGAGCGAGCGCGACGCGAACCACGCGCCGCCGAAGGCGAAGACGGCCAGGATCACGAGCAGCCGGCTGCGGTCGGCGTCCCGCACGAGGTCGAGCAGGACGTCGCGCATCCGCACCCGGGGCCCGGCGTCCTGTTCGGCGCGATCTTCCTCGAGCGCGGCCTGGTAGGCCGGGGACTTGCTGTCGCGCACCCGCCAGGCGAGCACGCCGACGGACACCAGCATCAGAACGGCCGGGATCGCGAAGGACAGCTTCGGGAAGTCGTCGATCAGGAAGATGCTGATCAGCGCCGCGACGATCACCGTGATACTGGAGGCGATCTTGACCGCCGCGTTGGCCCGGCCGCGCCGCTCGGGGGCGATGAAGTCCGGGAGCAGGGACTCGGCGATCGGCTTGAACGAGTTCGCGACGAGCGCGTAGCCGAACATCACGAGGACGAGCAGCGGCAGCGAAACCGCGGCGTGCGGGATGAGGACGAACAGCAGCGCCGCCACCGGCATGCCGGCCACGAGGTACGGGATCCGGCGGCCCCACGACGTCCGGGTGCCGTCCGACCGGTTGCCCATCCACGGCTGGATGAAGATGCCGAGCAGGTTGTCCATGCCCATCAGCGCGCCGATGAGCGCCGCGCTGCCGACGTGCTCGCGCAGCAGCGGGGGGACCTGCGAGTCGTAGAGGTTCCACGTCGACTCCTGCGCGAAAACCGCCAGAGCCACGAAGAACGTGATGCGTCCCGTCCGGACGCGCGGGGTGGTCAACGTCATCGTCGGCACCTCTCCCTCCATGGTGACCGCCACCGTACTTTTGCTATAGCAAGACGGTCAATAGTTGCAAGCGAGTTTTGCCATCGCCAGTAGGCTGGGCTCATGACGGGTGAGGCAGTGCAGACCGAGACGCTGGCCGACCGCGTGTACCGCGCGCTCCGCGACGCGATCACCACCGGCGAGCTGCGCCCGGGCCAGAAGGTCACCGAACGCGGGTTCGCCGAGCGGCTGTCGGTCAGCCCGACGCCGGTGCGCGAAGCCATCCGGCGGCTGGAACAGGACGGTCTCCTCGAACGGTCCGGCCCGCGGACGGTCAAGGTGGCGATGTTCGGCGGCGTCGCCGTCCAGGACCTCGCCGAGGTCGAAGTCGGCCTGCGCGGCATGGTGGCCCGCTTCGCCGCCCGCCACGCGACGCCCGAGCAGCTCGACGCGCTCGACGCGGTCCTCGACGAGGCCGACGACCTGCTCATCCTCATCAAGCAGCGCCACGAGTCCGGGCAGGACGTGGCCAAGCACGTCGGGCGGCTCTTCGACGCCATGCAGCACTTCAACGGCCTGGTCGAGTCGTGCGCCGGCAACCCGGTGCTCGTCCGCCTGCTCGACCAGACCCGGGTGTTCTCCTACCCGGAGCGGCGCTCCCGGGTGCTCGAACGCGCCAGCGTCGACGACACGTTCGGCCTGGACCGCTACACGACCCACCGCGCACTCGTGCGCGCGCTGCGGGCCGGCGACTCGGCGAAGGCCGAGGCACTGGTGCTCGAAGACGCCCGGGGCGGGCTCGGCGACCTGCTCGCCGGCCGGTGACGGCTCACGCGATGTCCACGAACAGCGTCAGGTCGTCGCCGACGCGGATGCGGCAGTCCGGCCCGAAGGAGCACGAGGACTCCCGTTCCTCGAAGACGGCCGGCCCGGTGAGTTCCGTGCCCGGCCGCAGCCGGTAGCGGTCCCAGACGGTGGCCCGCAGCCGGCTGTGACCGGGGAAGTGCACGTCCCGCTCCCCGCGCCGGGGGTCGCCTTCGGCGGGCGCGCATCCCAGCTCGACGTCGTGGCCGGGCAGCTGGGCGGAAAGACGCCAGCCGACCACCTCCACCGGCCCGTCGAGGGTCCGCCCGAAGGCTGCCCGGTACGCCTCTTCGAAAGCCTCCCGGAGGCGGCCGTCCGCGGGCACTTCGACCTCGATCTCCGAGCCCTGGCCCAGGTAGCGCAGGTCGGCCGAACGCCTCAGCCGGACGCCGTCCGCGGTGCCCAGCACGGCGGTGGCCTGCCCGGCCAGCTCGTCGTACAGGACGTCCACGCCGTCCCAGTCCACTTCGGACAAGGGCGACGGCAGGCTGCGCGACAGGTCCACCGTCGGCGCGGCGACGAGGAACCCGTAGGCGGACATCACCCCGGCGCGCATCGGGACGATCACCCGCCCGATCTTCAGCTGCTTCGCCAGGCCGTAGGCGTGCACCGGGCCCGCACCCCCGAACGCCACCAGCGCGAACCCGGCGGGGTCGCGGCCGTGCTCGGCCAGGTGCATCCGGGCGGCGGCGGCCATGCTCGCGGTGGCCACCTCGACGATGCCCGCGGCCGCGCCGGTCTCGTCCAAGCCCAGCGGGTCACCCACCTCCCGGGCGAGAGCCTTGCGCACCTCGGCGGTGCGCAGCCGCAGTTCGCCGCCGAGGAAGGCGTCCGGGCCGAGGCAGCCGAGCACGAGGTCGGCGTCCGTGACCGTCGGCTGCTCGCCGCCGCGGCCGTAGGCGACCGGCCCGGGCACCGACCCGGCACTGCGCGGGCCGACCTTGAGCAGGCCGAGCGAGTCCGGCGCGGCGATCGAGCCGCCGCCCGAGCCGATCTCGATGAGGTCCACGACGGTCAGCTTCACCGGCAGTCCCGAGCCCGGCTTGAACTTGTCGACGCGGCCCGCTTCGAAGTCGTGCTTGCGCCGCGGTTCGCCGCCGCTCACGAGGGCGATCTTGGCCGTGGTGCCGCCCATGTCGAACGACAGGACGTCCGGTTCGCCGGCCCGGCGGGCCACCGCGGCGGCGGCGATCGCGCCGGCCGCGGGCCCGGATTCGAGCAGGCGGACGGGGAACTCCTTGGCGTCGGCCAGGGTGGTGACGCCGCCGCCGGAAAGCATGACGTGCAGCGGCGCGTCGATCCCCAGCGCGGCCAGGTCGTCCCGCAAGGCGTCGAGGTAGTGCGCCACCAGCGGCTGGACGTAGGCGTTGAGGCACGCCGTGCTCGCGCGCTCGTACTCGCCGAGCACCGGGGTCACCGCGCTGGAGAGCGTCACCGGCAGGTCCGGGTGGGCCCGCGCGAGCAGGTCCCGGACCCGCCGTTCGTGCCGGTCGTCGCGGTAGGAGTGCAGCAAAGCCACAGCCACCGCTTCGACGCGGTGCGTGAGCAGGTCCCGCACCTGGGCCAGCACGGCGTCGTCGTCGAGGGGTGCCAGCTCGGTGCCGTCGGCGGTGAGGCGGCCCGGTACCCCTCGGCACAGGTGCCGCGGGACGAGCGGGGCCGCCGGGCGGGCGTGGAGGTCGGTCGTGTCGAACCGGGTCTCCCGGGCCAGCTCCAGGGTGTCCGCGAACCCTTCGGTGGTGAGCAGCCCGACGACGGCGCCGGTGCGTTCGAGCAGCGTGTTCGTCACGAGTGTCGTGCCGTGCACGACCCCGGCCACCGCGCCCGGCGGCGTGCCGGTCTCCGCGAGGAGCCGGGCGATGCCCGCGGTGATCGCGTCGTGCGGCGCGTGCGGGGTGGTCGGCAGCTTGCCGGGCCAGGTCAGGCCGCGGGCGGGGTCGTGCAGCAGCAGGTCGGTGAACGTGCCCCCGACGTCCACGCCGATCCGGACGGTCCGGCTCATCGGCCCGCCTCCGGTGCGCCGAACCCGCCGCCGCCGGCGAACGAGATGACGACCGAAGCGCCGGGCGCCAGCTGCGAGATCGACTTCAGCGGCACGCGTTCGCCGGTGTCCAGCACGGCCTGGGCCGGCGCCCCGGCGCCGCCGCCCGCGACGCCGAGCGCCGGGTGCCGTTCGCGGTCGCCGTGCAGCACCATCTGCACCGGGCGGCTCGTCGGGTTGTGCACCTCGACGTCCTGCCCGAGGCCGCCCCGCCGTCGTCCCGGGCCGCCCGACCCGGCCCGCAGCTCCTTGCGGACGAACCGCAGGGGCGACGCGGCTTCGAGGGCCTCGACGCTTCCGCTGCCGGAGTTGGTCGGGAACGCCGTCGCCGAGAGGCCGTCCTCGTGCTTCGACGCGCCCATGCCGGCGTTGGCGAAGAGCATCTGCGCGAAGGGACGGCCGGCGTCGTCGACCCCGGCGAACCGGACGCGCAGGGCGGGCGCTCCCCCGCTGTCGGCGATGACGCGGTCCGGCAGCACCGGCGCGAGCGCGCGGTAGATCGCGCAGGACAGCAGGTGCCCGGTCAGGTGCCGCGCGACGACCGGCGCCGGGAACACCGGGTTGACGATCGTGCCCTCGGGCGCGGTCACGGTGATCGCCCGGTAGGAACCCCAGTTGGTGCGCGTGGCCGGGTCGAGCAGGATCTTCAGCGGGTACACCGAGTACGCGCGGGTGTAGTTCAGCGTGGAGTTGGTCGGGAACGGGACCTGCGGGGACGTCCCGGTGTAGTCGATCCCGATGGTGTCGCCGCCGATCGTGACCGCGCACTCGATGTGCGTCGGGTGGCCTTCGACGCCGTCCGCGTCGACCCCCGCCCGGTACACGCCGTCGGGCAGCTCGCGGATCGCCGCGCGCATCGCGCCCTCGGTCATCGCGTGCACCTGGTCGGCGAAGGCCTCGAAGTCCGGCTCGCCGAAGTCCTCGAGGAACTCCCGGGCGCGCCGGCGGCCCACCGCGTGCGCGGCCGCCTGCGCCTCCAGGTCGCCCCACAGCTGGTCGGCGAGGCGGACGTTGGCCAGCAGGAGGTCCCGGACGCCGGGCTCGACCCGGCCGGCGCGGAACAGCCGCAGCGGCGGGATCAGGAGGCCTTCCGACATCAGGTCCGTGGCGCCGAGCGACGGCGTGCCGCCGATGTCGGGCGAGTGCGCGGCGGTGCCGGTGAAGGCGACGAGCTCGCCGCGGTGGAAGACCGGCGCGAGCATCGCGATGTCGGGCAGGTGCCCGGTCGCGATCCACGGGTCGTTGGTGACGACGGCGTCGCCGTCCTCCCACTCCTCGACCGGAAAACGCCGCAGCACCAGGGAAGTCAGGGAGCTCATCAAGGCCGCGAAGCCGGGGATCCCGGCCCGCGACTCGGCCATCGTGCGGCCGCGGCGGTCCATCAGGACGACGGTGTAGTCGTTGGACTCGCGGATGATCGTCGAGAACGCCGTGCGCAGCATCGTCGACGCGGCCTCGTCGGTCGCGGCGGCGAGCCGGTCCCAGCGGACCTCCAGGCCGATCGGGTCGAAGCCGCTCATGTCGGCACCCGCTCCCCGACGGCGATCCGCCCGGCGATCGCCGTGCCGAGGCCCTCGGTCGTCCCCGGGCCGCCGAGGTCGGGGGTGAGCACGGCCGGCTGCTCGTCGAGCACGCTCTCGATCGCGGCGACGATCCGCGCGGCGGCGGCCGGTTCGCCCAGGTGGTCGAGCATCATCGCGCCGCTCCAGATCTGCCCGACGGGGTTGGCGATCCCCCGCCCGGCGATGTCGGGGGCCGATCCGTGGACCGGCTCGAACAGGCTCGGCCAGGTGCGGTCCGGGTTGATGTTGGCGCTCGGGGCGATCCCGATCGTGCCGGTGCACGCGGGCCCGAGGTCGGAGAGGATGTCGCCGAAGAGGTTGCTGGCCACGACGACGTCGTAGTTCCCGGGGCTCAGCACGAACTTGGCCGCCAGGATGTCGATGTGGTCCTTGTCGGCGGTGACGTCCGGGTACCGGGCCGCCATCGCGGCCGCCCGCTCGTCCCAGTAGGGCATCGAAATGGCGATGCCGTTGCTCTTGGTCGCCCACGTCAGGTGCTTGCGCGGCCGCGCGGCGGCGAGGTCGAAGGCGTAGCGCAGCACGCGGTCCACGCCGGTGCGGGTCATCACCGTCTCCTGCAGCACGGTCTCCCGGTCGGTGCCCTCGAAGACGCGGCCGCCGATGCTGGAGTACTCGCCCTCGGTGTTCTCCCGGACGACGAGGAAGTCGATGTCCCCGGGCCCGTGGTCGCGCAGCGGGGCGCGCACGCCGCGCAGCAGCCGGACCGGCCGCAGGTTGACGTACTGGTCGAACCCGCGGCGGACCTTCAGCAGGCTGCCCCACAGCGACACGTGGTCGGGGACGACCTCCGGCCACCCGACCGCGCCGAAGAAGATCGCGTCGAAGCCGGCGAGCACCTCCCGCCAGTCCGGGGGCAGCATTTCGCCGTGCTCCAGCCAATAGCCGGCGGAGGCGAAGCCGAATTCGGTGGTCTCGAGCTCGAAGCCGTGGACGTCGGCCGCGGCGCGCAGGCAGCGCAGTCCTTCCGGGACGACCTCGCGCCCGATGCCGTCGCCGGGGATGACCGCGATGCGGTAGCGGTGCTGCACTGGACGCTCCTCGCAGTGGGGGTCCCTCCACTGTGGGCGGTGGCCGGGCGCCCGGGCAAGATCGCCGGCGGCAACCTATCCTTTCCGCCATGGAAAGACTGGACGACCTCGGCTTCTTCCACGTGGTCGCCGTCAGCGAGACGCTCACGGCCGCCGCGCGCGAGCTGGGCGTCTCGCTGCCGGTGGTCAGCAAGCGCCTGAAGGCACTGGAGCAGCGGCTCGACGTGCGCCTGGTGCACCGCGGCGCGCGCCGGCTCGCGCTCACCTCCGAAGGCCGGCTCTACGCCTCGCGCGTCGAGGCGATCCTGGATCAGGTGCGCGAGCTCGACGACCTGGTCAGCCACCGCTCCGGCGACCTGCGGGGCTCGATCGTCGTCCAGGCGACCCTCGGGCTCGGCCGTGCCCACGTCGCGCCGCTCGTCGGCGAGTTCACCGCGCTGCACCCGCGGGTGCGGATCCGGCTCCACACGTCGGCGCTGCCCCTGCGGCCGCACCGGCGCGAGTTCGACCTGGCCGTGCACGTCGGCGCGCCGCCGGACTCGACGCTGCGGATGCGCCGGCTGGCGCGCAACCGCCGCGTGCCGTGCGCCGCACCGTCCTACCTGGACCGCCGGGGCCGTCCCGAGCGGGTCGAGGACCTGGCCGGCCACGACTGCATCGTGCTGCGGGAGAACGAGGGCGACTTCGCCCTGTGGCGCTTCGGCAGCACCGCGCACCCGCGCCAGGTGCGGGTGCGCGGCAGCCTGTCGAGCGACGACGGCGACATCGTGACGGACTGGGCGCTGCAGGGCCGCGGGATCGTCATGCGCTCGGAATGGCAGGTCCGGGCCCACCTGGACAGCGGCGCCCTGGTGCGGGTGCTCCCCGGCGTGCCGACGCCGCCCGCCGACATCTACGCCCTGCTGGCCGACGACGTCCACGTGCCGCGGCGGACGAACGAGCTGATCGGGCACCTGGCCGCCCGGCTGCCGGAACGGCTCGCTTTCCCGTCGCCGCAAAGTGGTTGACCTCGGGAGCGGCCGGTACCGACCCGTCCGCCCAGACTCCGGCCGCGCCGATGCGGTGAATGACCCGTTCACCTCGCCCGACGACATGGATGACTCATTCCTGTCATCACGCGACCCACCGCCCGTGTCGATCGGCGCGGCGGACCGGATCACCCTGCCAGGCGGCGAAACGCCCGGCGCCGGCGCGGGCCCGCATACCGGCGAAGCGGTGCTACCCGCGGTCACCGAGTTCCTGCCGGCGAGCCGCCAGTAGTGCGCCGACCTCCGCGCGCGACGGGCTCGTCGCCGGGCCGTAGCGCCGGACGGCGATCGCTGCGGCCGCGTTCGCGCGTTCGGCCGCGACGAGGAGCGGCTCCCCGTGCAACAGCTCCGCCGCCAGCACCCCGGTATGGGCGTCCCCCGCGCCGTTGGTGTCCACCGGGTCGACCGGGAACCCCGGGACGCGCACGGTCACCCCGTTCTCCACGACGTCGCAGCCCGCCGCGCCGACGCGCGTGACCCGCACGGGCACGGACCCGACACCGTCCACAGTGGACATCACGGCGGCTTCGGCCGCGTTGCACGAGAGGATGTCGACGTGCGGCAGCACCGCCCGCCAGACACCCGGGGCGACGTCGGCCGCGAGCGGGCCGGGGTCCAGCAGCACCCGGTGGTCCGCCACCGACGGAAGCCAGTCGAGCAGCGCCTCCCGGTTGGACTCCCGGAGGAGGCTGTACCCGCTGACGTACACCAGGTCCTCGGGCGACAGGCGCACCCGGCGCAGGTGCTCGGCCGTGAGCGTCCCCTCGGCGCCGGTCTCGGTGATGAAGGTCCGTTCGCCGGCCGCGTCGACCAGGACGACGCACACGCCCGTGTCCGAGCCGGCCGGGAGCTGGACGAGCTCGATCCCTTCGGCGGCCAGGGCTTCCCGGACCAGGTCGCCGGACCGCCCGGTCCCGTGCTCGCCCGCGTAGACGACGGCCGCGCCGGCGCGGGCCGCGGCGGCCATCACGTTGAACCCGCCGCCCGCGGTGAAGCGGACGTCCGAGGCGAGCACGTCACCGCCCGGGGGCGGCAGCGCCTCGACCCGCATCACGAGGTCGACGACGGCCTGCCCGGTGTGGACGAGCCGGCCGGTCATCGCCGGATCCTCGCACCGCCGAGCGCGGCGTACAACCCGGAGCCCACGGCGAAGGTGACGACCCAGCCGAGGCCGTTGGTGCCGAGCCAGGTACCGGCGAGGGGCCCGGTGAACCAGGCGTCGTCGCCGGTGCCGGCCGTCGTGAACAGGTAGCCCGCGACGATGGCCGCGGCCCAGGCGAGCAGGGCGCGGGGTTCGCAGCCCGCGCGGTACCAGTACGCGCTCGTGCGGTGCACGTCCATCAGCGCCGCCGGGTCGTAGTCCCGCCGGCGCACCATGTCGACGAGGAACACCCCGACCCACGCCGTGATCGGCACCGCCAGCAGGCTGATGAACGCGATGAACGGGCCGTAGAAACCGTCGGCCACGAGCATGAAGTACAGCGAACCGAGGAACGTCACGACGATGTCGACGACCACCGCGTACACGCGCTTGAGCCGAATGCCCAGGGTCAGCGTGGTGAGGCCGGCGGAGTACACGGACAGGTGATTCGAGAGCAGCAGCCCGCCGAACGCGGCGATCAGGTACGGCACCGCCATCCAGCTCGGCAGCAGCTCGCGGATGGCCGCGACCGGGTCACCCGCCGAAGCGAGCGAGGGGTCGTCGGCCGAGACCAGGCTGCCGAGCGAGATGAGCAGTACCAGCGGGATCCCCGCGCCCGCCGCGGCGGAGGCGACGAGCGAGCCCGCCCGCACGGTGGGCGACTGGTAGCGCGACATGTCGGCGGACGCGTTGGCCCAGCCGATCCCCGTCCCGGCGGCGATGGTGCCGACGCCGGCGATCATCGCGCCGACCGGCGCCGGCGACGCGGCGAACACCTGGCCCCAGTGGATCCGGGTGACCAGGCTGACCGCGACGACCACGTTGAGCGCGCCGAAGATCCAGGTCGACCAGCGCTGCACCGCCACCAGGACCGCGTGGCCGAGCCCGGAGACCGTCACCGTGAGCAGGACGAACAGCGCCACGCCGGCGATCGTCAGCGCCGGCGACGCCTTGGCGTCCGCGTTCGCGCCGAACAGGATCGCGCACAGGGAGAGGAACGCGAACGCCGCGGTCGTCGTGTTGACCGTCTCCCAGCCGAGCCGGGACACCAGCGAGACCACGGTCGGCCCGATGTTGCCCCGGACGCCGAACACCGCGCGCGACAACGTGAGCCCGGGCGCGCCACCGCGCCGGCCGGCGATCGAGACGACGCCGACGACCGCGAACGACCCGGCGGCGCCGAGCACCGCGACGATGGCCGCCTGCCAGAACGCCAGGTGCTGCACCGCGACCAGGGTCGCGCCGAGCGGCAGCCCCAGGATGCTGATGTTCGCGGCGAACCACACCCAGAACAGCTGCATCGGGTGCCCGTGGCGCTCGCCCGCGGGCACGGGTTCGATGCCGCGGCTCTCCAGCGCTCCCGTCCGCCGCGCGCTAGTCACCGTGTCCGCGGCGTCCGGGCCGGGGACCTGAGCTGAATCGACCATCGTTACCTCGCACCTGCAGGAGGCCGTCCACGATGACGGCCAGATCGAGCCGGTTGACCGCGCGCACCTTATCGACCAGGCCGGCGGGCAGTCCGGAAATCCCGTGGTGTGCGCCGAGGATCGCCCCGCACACGGCTGCCACGGTGTCGGTGTCGCCGCCGATCCCGGCGGCGAGGGTCAGGGCCGCCACCGGGTCGTCGCCGAGTGCTTCGGCGAGCGCGAACGCGGCGACCACGGATTCCTGCGCGGCGACCGACGTCCCGATGACCCGGGTGAGCGCGTCGGCCAGCGCGGCGCGGTCCAGGCCCCGCACCCAGCCCCGCGCCCAGGCGATGCGGGCCGCGATGTCCCCGCCGGCGATCCAGTGGCCGCGCTGCGCACCCTCGGCGGCGGCGCGTTCGGCTTCCCCGAGGGAAGTCCCGAGGTCGGCACCGTCCACGCCGGACGAGACGGCGGCGGCGACCGCGGCGGCCGCGGCGATCCCCAGGCCGGTGTTGTGCGTGACGCGGCTCGCGGCGACGACGGCGTCGAGGAAGCCTTCGCCCAGCGGAGTGGCGATGCCGATGGGGGTGATCCGCATGGCGGCGCCGTTGGTGGCCCCGTCCCGGCCGGCTTCCTCGGCGGCGGCACCGGCGTCGAGGCGGTCGAGGGCCCGACGCGTCGAGGGACCGAGCAGGTCGAGCGACCCGCGCCGGATCATGTCCGCCTCCCACTCCCGCAGGGCGGTGGCGAAGGCGTGGGCGTCGATCAGGCCACCGCCGTCGATGGCGAGCCGGGCCACGAGGACGGCCTGTTCGGTGTCATCGGTGACCGACCCGGCCGGCATCCCGGGGGCGATCGGCTGCTCGGCGACGGCGTCGACGAACCCGCTGATCGGCCCGTAGGCCCGCGCGATGGCGGCGCGCGACATCGACTGCGTCGGCATGCCGAGGGCGTCGCCGATGGCGAGACCGTAGAAGGCGCCGAGCGCGCGGTCTCGCACGGAGGACGACCAAGTGGACATGTACAAACATGTACAGTCCGGGTGGACGACGTGTCAAGCCTGGTCAGCGTTCAGGCGCGCTCACCGGAGAGAGCGGCCGCGCCGAACGACACGTCGAACCGGTCGCACCAGATGCTCACGCTGGTGTAGCCGGCCAGGTCGGTGCCCGCCGGCAGCAGGTAGTTCTGGTTGCCCTTGTTGCCTTTCAACTTGCCCGCGTCGAGGTACCGGCCGTCGTCGAACAGGGCCCAGCCGTCCTTGCCCGGCTTCACCGGGGCGTCGCTCAGCCAGACGTGCACGTCCGGGCCGCTGCTCGTCACCAGGTTCTCCAGGCGCAGCACGAGCGCCCCGTCGGCGGCGCGCAGGATCCGGACGGTGCCCGCGGTCCGGTGCTCGTGGCTGATCAGCTTCCCGGTCGCGACCTCGGCCGGCGCCGCGGGCGAAGACGACGGTGCGGGCGAAGAAGACGGCGCGGCCGGCTGGGACACCGAAGGCGGGGACACCGGCTGGGACTCGGCGGCCTCGGACACGGGCGCGGCGAGCGGCAGGGACTCCTCGACCGTCTCGTCCACCCAAAGCCGCCACGGCTGGAACCAGTACAGGCCCGCCGCGACCGCGACCAGCCCCGTGACCAGGACACCGGCGACCCGGCGCCGGGTGAGCAGTCGGCTCATGCCGTTCTCCTGCCTTCCGCGGTTCGCTCGCCGGCGAGGTACACCCACGACAGCCCGGCGGCGACACCGAGCATCGTGACGACCCCGCGCGGCCAGAAGATGTGACTGTCCAAGAAGGACACGCTCGCGAGCAGGAGGACCACCCCGCCCGGCAGCGCCCACCACCCCGCGCGCAGGACCGCCGCCACGGCGATCAGGACGCTGGCCACGAGGAAGCAGGCCGCGCCGACGTGGCCCAGCAGGTCGCCGGCCGTGAACACGGCGCCGACGACCGGCGTGGCGCCGTGCTGGGCGTGGACCACCGTGCCGCCGGCGATCCCCGCGACGGCGTCGAGCCCGCCGTAGAACGCCGCGTACCCGAACGCCGCCACCCACCCGGGCCACCGGAGCCACGGCGGTGCGGAGGCCAGCAGGTACCACTGCGCCAATGCCAGCAACGGGAAGACCGGCAACAGGATGATGTGCAGCGTGGTCCACCAGGGCGCCGTGGCCGCGTCGAGCTGGGCGGGGTGCACCACGCCGAACCCGGCGAGCAGCAGCCCCGGGACGGCGACGAGGAAACCCCGCAGTGACTTGGACACCGGGCGACCCTAGCGGCGACCGGCCGGGGAACCGGCGGTCCGGCGGATTAGGAAAACCTTACGGCCGGGGCGGCACACGCCCCGGCCGTGCGGGTCACCGCACCATGGCGTCGTGGCCGAGGAGGTCGCCGAACACCGACACCGCGCGGTCCACCGCGTCGTCGTCGACGCCCGCGTGGGTCACCGCGCGGATGCGGTCGGTGCCCAGCTCCTCCACCCGGATCCCGCGCCGGCGGGCCGCCTCGATCAGCGTCCGGGTCGTGTAGCGGTCGTCGCGGACCTTGAAGAACACCATGTTCGTCAGCGGCGGGCCCGGGTCCAGCCGGACGCCCGGGATGCGCGACAGGCCGCGGGCCAGGCGCGCCGCGCGGGCGTGGTCGTCGGCCAGGCGCTCGGTCATGTCGGTCAGCGCCACGATGCCGCACGCCGCGATCATCCCGGCCTGGCGCATGCCGCCGCCGAGCATCTTGCGCATCCGCCGCGCCGCCGCGATCGTCACGCGGTCGCCCACCAGCACCGAACCGATCGGCGCGCACAACCCCTTCGACAAGCAGATCTGCACCGTGTCCGCGTGCTTGGCCACCTCCGCCGCGCTGACGCCGAGCGCCACCGCCGCGTTGAACAACCGGGCGCCGTCGAGGTGCAGCGCGACGCCGTGCGACCGGATCAGCCGGGACACCTCGCTGAGGTAGTCCAGCTGCAGGGGCAGCCCGCCGCACCGGTTCTGCGGCGTCTCCAGGCTCAGCACCGCCGGGGGCGCGATCTGCGGGTCGCTGCGGTCGACCGCGCACGCCTCGGCGATCGCCGCCGGGTCGATCGTGCCGTCGGGCAGGTTCGGCAGCGGGTCGTAGACGATGCCGCCGCACAGCGACGCGCCACCCGCTTCGTAGACGTACACGTCGGACTCGTGCCCGACGATCGCCTTGCCGCCGCGCGGGCAGTGCGCCAGCAGCGCGGTCAGGTTCGCCATCGTGCCGCTCGGCATCAGGCAGCCGGCCTGCTTGCCGAGCAGCTCGGCGGCGAGCTGCTCCAGCCGGTCCACGGTCGGGTCCTCGCCGTAGACGTCGTCGCCGAGCGGGGCGCGCGCGGCGGCCTCCAGCATCGTGGGCGTCGGCAGGGTGAAGGTGTCGCTGCGCAGCTCGACGTAGGTGTCCTTGGTGGACGGAGTCTCCGGGCGGAGGGTCGCGAGGTCGTCGGCGAAAGTGGTCACGAGGGGCTCCTGAAGGTCAGCGGGTGGCCATGCGCTCGCGGAGGCTCCGCGGGCGCATGTCGGTCCAGACGGTGTCGATGTGCGCGAGGCACTCCTCGCGGCTGCCGGTGACGCCGGCGCTCAGCCAGCCGGGCGGCAGATCCCGCCCGGCGGGCCAGATCGAGTACTGGTCTTCGTCGTTGCGGACGACGGTGAAGGTCACGGGATGCTCCGGGGGTCGATGAGGGATCGGACGGCGTCGTCGAGGCCGGCTTCGGCCTGGCTCCAGCGCCGGCGGCGTTCCTCGGCCGCGGCGCGGATCCGGGCGAACCCCGTCTCGGCCGCGGCGACGGCGGCGAGCACGGACTCGCGCGCCGGGCCGCCGCCGTGAGCCGCGTGCTGGGCGACTTCGGCCGGGTCGAGCGCGGCGAGAACGTGCTCGGGCTGCCCGGCCAGCCGGACGCGGGCGACGTCGTGCAGCTTCACCCCGGCGTCGAGGGCTTCCTTGGCGATGGCGCCGACTTCGTGGTGGGCCTGCCGGAACGGGACCCCGGCGTCGACGAGCCGTTCGGCCAGGTGCGTGGCCGCGGTCTGGCCGTCGACCGCGCGTTCGTACATGCGCTCCGGCACCGGCTCGGCGCCCTCGACGACGAGCCGCAGCAGGACGACGGCGTCGGTCGCGGCTTCGAGCGCCGACCACGCCGGGGCGACGGCTTCGGTGCCGACGGCGATGGCGTTGGTGAAGCGCGCGGTGGCCATCGCGCTCGCCGACGCGGTGAATGCGCCGAGCGGGGCGAGCGCCCGGCCCTGGACGTGTTCGAGCAGGAACGGGTTGCGCTTCTGCGGCATCATCGAGCTGGACCCGACGACGTCGTCGGCCAGCCGCAGCAGCCCGGCCTCGGCGCTGGTCCACGCCTGCAGGTCGTGCGAGACGCGGCAGAGCAGCACGCCGAGGACGGTGGCCGCGGAAAGCTGGCGCAGCACCAGGTCCCGCGACGCGACGGCGTGCAGCGAGTTCGGGATCGGGGTGGCGAAGCCGAGCAGCGCGGTGGTGCGGTGCTGGTCGACCGGCAACGAGGTGCCGCCGACCGCGCCCGCGCCGAGCGGGTTCTGGTCGATCTCCGCGCCGGCCTGCCAGACACCTTCGACGTCGCGGACGAGCGCGCTCGCGACGCCGGCGAGGTAGTGGCCGTAGGTGATCGGGACGGCGGGCTGGTGGTGGGTGTAGGCGGGCATGGTGACGCCGGCCCAGCGCCGGGCCCGGTCGAGCAGGGCGCGGCCGAGGGCGTCGGACTCGGCGAGCAGGCGTTCGTGCGGTTCGCGCAGCCGCAGCCGGACGACGGTCGCGTTGAGGTCGTTGCGCGAGCGTCCACTGTGGAGGATCCCGCCGACCTCGGCGCCGAGGGTGTCGATGAGGTGGGACTCGTAAGCGAGGTAGCGGCCGCGCGGCGCGGGGACGTCGTGCAGCGGCGCGAAGCCTTGCCACCGCAGGCTTTCGATGCCGCGGAGGAGTTCCCCGGCGCGGGCCCGGTCGACGATGCCGCGTTCGGCGAGCATGACGACGTGGGCGCGGTCGACCTGGCTGATGAGCCCGAGTTCGGCGGCGACCGGATCGGGGGCGGGGGCGGTGTCGCGGTCGAAGAGGATCTCCCGGGCCGCGGCGGAGATGGGGCTGCTGAGCCGGCCGGTCCCGCCCGGCGCGGGTGCCGGTCGTGAGTGGCAAGCCGGGTCAGCACCCGACTCGGCACTCAGGACCCCTGGCTGCGCGATGGTCATCGAGGTGCTCCTTCCGGGGTGTCCGGGTGGGGTGGGGTGGCGGGTCCGGACGCAGTGAATGACTCATTCCTTGCGCCGGATGCCGGGAATGGGTCATTCACTGCATCGCGACGGCGGTTTCCGATGAGCCCGGCTTGCGCCACCGTGGTGATGAGGAACCGCAGGGTCATCGGGCTTCTCCCTTCGGGGCGGGGACCAGGGCGGCCCGGAGCCGGTCCAGTCCGGCGGCCGCCGCCGCGCGGGCGCCGCGGGGGCGGTCGGCCACCGCGAGGACGTGCCCGGCCCGGTCGCGGTAGTCGCGGGCCGGGCGGACCACCGTGCCGTCGGGCCGGTACAACCGGCCCTCGGCGACGCCCGGCACCGTCGACGCCTTCGCCACCGCGTCCCCGGCCGCGACCACCGAGGAGGACGTGGCCGTCAGGAAGCGCAGCGACGCACACGCCCGCCGGGAAGCCCGCAGGTCCGGCGGCAGGCCCAGGACCGCCGCCACCTGCGCCGCCACCAGGTCGACGCCCGTCGACGCGCGGACCAGCTCCGGGATCATGCCGCCCGCCGGGCGCGGGTTGACCTCCATCAGCCACGGGCCGGACGGGGTCAGGCGGATCTCGACGTGGGCCGCGCCGAAGCCGAGGCCCAGCGCGGTCACCGCCGCCCGGGCCGTGTCGATCAGCGCCGTCTCGTCCAGCGGCGGCAGCGCGGCCGGGACGTCGTGGCCGACCTCGACGAAGAACGGCGCCGGCCCCAGGTGCTTGCGCACCACCGCGACCACGACGTCGCCGAACAGTTCCACCGAGTACTCCGGCCCGCTGGCGTAGGGCTCCACCAGCACCTGCGCCGGCACCGGCAGCCCGCGTTCGTTGTGCGTCACCGAAAGCAGCGCCGCCGCCTGGGTGGCCACCGCCTCCGGCGTCTCGCACCGGAGCACGCCGACGCTCCCCGACCCCTCGGCCGGCTTGAGCACCACCGGGAACTCGGCTGCCGCCGCGACGGCCTCCGCCACCGAAGTCGCCACCGTGCACGGCGTCCCGAGCACCGCCCGCTGGTGCGCCTTGTTCCGGCACTCCGTGACGGCCAAGGGATCCGGCCCGGGCAGGCCGAGCTTCGCCGCGATCCGGGCCGCCACCGGGATGAAGTACTCCGAGCTGCTGGTCACCCCGGCGACCTCGCCGGTGTCCGAATCCAGCACCGCGCACGCGTCCGACGTGTCGCACCGGACGACGCGGACGCTGTCCTCCGCCGCGTACGGGTACCGCGAAGGGTCGGCCGCGGCCAGCACCGGCTCGTACCCCAGCTCCCGGGCCTGCCGCGCGAACAGCCGCCCGGTGCCGGTGGTGTTGCTCTCGACGAGCAGCAGCGTGCCCTTCACGACGCGTCGGCCAGCGAGCGCCGGCCCCAGTTCAGCCAGGTCCACGACCCACCCGGCTCGGTCGGCGCGACGACCTCGTACGGCTCGGCCGCCCCCGTGTGCGCGAGCCCCTGCGCGCGCAGCCACTCGTCGGAGTACACCGTGTCCTGGTAGCGGTAGCCCTCGTCCGGCAGCAGCGCGACCACGGTGGCGTCCGGGTTCCGGCGCGAGAACCAGTCGGCGACCTTGAAGGACGCGCCGCTGGTCGGGCCCATGAACAGGCAGTGCCGGGCGTACAGGTCCCGCGTCGCGGCGAACGCCTCCGCCGCGCCGATCCAGTGCACCTGGTCGTAGCCGGTGTGCTCGACGTTGGGCGGGACCAGGCTGTTGCCGAGCCCGCGCAGGACGCGGGGGCCGTCGGGCTGGCCGAAGATGGCGCTGCGCTGGGTGTCGACGCCGATGAGCGTCAGGTCCGGGACGAGCATCCGCAGGAACGAGCTCGTGCCCGACGTCGACCCGCCGGAGCCGACCGCGCCGACCAGGCAGTCGGGCACGCCGATCGTCTCGGCGAGCTGCTCGGCCACCAGCGCGTACGACCGCGGGTTGTCCGGATTGCTGTACTGGCCCGGTACCCAGTGGTTCGGGTACTCCGCGCGCAGCTCCTCCAGCCGGTCGAGCCGCGCGCGCTGGAACCCGCCGACCGGGCTCGGCTCCGGGCAGATCTCGACGCGGGCGCCGAGGTGTTCGAGCCGGCGCTTCAACGGCGCGTCGATGGCCGGGTCGCCGACGATCGTGAGCGGGTAGCCGCGCAGCCGGCAGACCATGGCGAGACCGAGGCCGAAGGTGCCCGACGACGTCTCGAGCACGGTGGTGCCGGGGCCCACTTCGCCGCGTTCTTCGGCGCGGTCGAGCATGAACCGGGCGGGCAGCAGCTTCATCAAGCCGAACGCGGCGACGTGGAAGCCGGGCCGGATGCGGATGATCCGGGGCAGCTCGGTCGCTTCCACGACGGACCGGCTGACGGAGTGGCTGACGGGGGCGGCAAGGGTCATCGGACTCACCTCTCGGTTTCGAACTGCCAGGTCTCGGTCACGCCCAGGGCGGCCAGCCGCGCGGCGGCGAACTCCAGCCGGGCCGGGGTTTCGGGGTCGCCCGCGTCGAAGAGCAGGCCGGCGACGTCGCCGCTGTGGGCCACCTGGACGCCGGTGGCCCCGGCCGCGCGGGCGGCGGCGAGCACGTCGTCCAGCCCGGGAATGGGCAGGTGACGCTGGTTGAGCACGGTGCTGGCGGTGGCGACGCGGCCGAGCAGGCCCGCGTCCCCGTCGCGCACGGCCCGCCGCAGCAGGCCGCGCAACGGCCGGAACGCCTCGATCTCCCACGACGTGTAGCGCGCGGGCGGGAGCTCCAGGGTGTCGACGCCGCGCCCGCCGGGGCTGGTACCGAACCCCAGCACGGCCACCGGCATCAGCTCCCCGAGGTCCTCGATGGGCTCGCCTTCGCGGTGCGCGAAGACCACGGCCCGCCCGCCGTACATCAGCGAGTCCGACGCCGTTTCGGCCTCGACGGCCAGCGCGCCGACTTCGGCGGGCGAGAGCCGGCGGCCGGTCGCGGCGAGGACCGCGCCGATCGCCGACGTCACGTCCGCGGTCGAGGAACCGAACCCCCGGCACAGCGGGATGTCACTGGTGATGTCGAGCAGCCCGCCCGGGACCGGGTGCCCGAGCCGCCCCAGGGTGAGGTCGGCGGCGCGGCGGGCCTTGCTGCGCCACGCGGGACGCACGGTGGTGCCGGCATCGTCGGTGGGCAGGAAGGTCGCGCGGGTGCTGTAGAGCGGGCACGGCAGCGTCACCAGGCCGCGGCGGAGCCGGCCGTCGGTGACGAACACCCCTTGCAGGATCTCGCCGTGGTGGGCGTCGACGCGGAAGCTGCCCGCGCGCGGGCTGGCAACGGTGGCGGGGGCCGGTGCGGCGACCGCGAGGTCTTCGGTCATGGCGTTCTCCTTCACTCGTCGGCGGTCACGGCGAGCCCGGCCAGCACGGCCCGGGCCAGCTCCGCCACGTGCGGCGGTTCGACCATGTCCCAGTGGTGTCCCGGCACCGGTGTCACCGTGAGCTCGCCGCGCGTGCGGGCGCGCCAGCTCTCCGGCCGCACCTCCGGGCGGCCCTTCACCGGGTGGGTGCCGGTGGAGGTGATGAGGTGGATGCCGGTGTCGACGACGGCGCGGCAGCGGTAGGCCTCGACGGCGTCCTTGCCGGCGAGGTAGACGCGGGCCATCTGCTCGACGACGGCGTTGCCCGCGACTTCGGAGACCATGCCGCGGTCGCGGGCCTCGGCGAGCATCTCGTCCAAGGTGTCGGTACCCGGTGACAGCTTCAGCACGGCTTCGCCGAACCACGCCAGGGGGTCGCTGGTGTCGACCTCCGGGAGCGGGTTGCCGTAGTCGTCGACGCCGAGGACGGTCGCGTCGATGACGCACAGGTGCTCGACCGCGCGGCCCGCTTTTTCCAGCTGGGCGGCCATTTCGAAGGCCACGGACCCGCCCTGCGACCAGCCGGCCAGCCGGATCGGGCGGTCCCCGGCGACCGGCAGCAGGTCGGCGACGAACGCCGCGGCCAGCTCTTCGATGGTGTGCACCGGGTCCTCGCCGGGCGCGAACCCGGGCGCCTGCAGGCCGAACACCGGCAGCGCCGGGTCGAGTTCGGCCACCAGCTGCAGGTACGGGAACGGGCTCCCGGCGGTCGGCGGCAGCAGGAACAGCGGCACGACCCCCGCGCGGCCCGGTGAGAGCGGCACGACCAGTCCCCCGCCGCTCCCACCGGCGCGGAGGTGGTCGGCCAGCGCCCGGATCGTCGGCGCGCGGAAGACCTCGGCGAGCCCGACGGTCGCGCCCAGCTCGGCCTTGATCCGGTCGACCAGCACGACCGCCAGCAGGGAGTGCCCGCCGACGTCGAAGAAGCCGTCGGTGACGCCGACGCGGCGGCCGAGCAGGTCCTCCCACAGCTTGGCCAGCGCCATCTCCAGCTCGTCACGCGGGAGGACGCCGGACGTCGCGACCGGGGTGGCGTCCGGGGCGGGCAGCGCGACACGGTCGACCTTGCCGTTCGAGGTCAACGGCAGGGTGTCCAAAGTGGTCAGCGTCGACGGGACCATGTACTCCGGCAGCCGCCCGGACAGGTGCGCCCGCAGTGCTTCGGCGTCCACAGTAGACGGTGCGACGTACCCGGCGAGGGCGCCGTCGCGGACTACGGCGACCGCTTCGGTGACGCCGGGGCCGCCGACGAGCGCGGCCTCGATCTCGCCCAGCTCGATGCGGTAGCCGCGCACCTTGACCTGGTGGTCGGTGCGGCCGACGAACTCCAGCCGCCCGTCCGGCAGGTAGCGGGCGAGGTCGCCGCTGCGGTAGAGCCTTCCCGGACCGAAGGGATTCGGGACGTACTTCGCGGCGGTCAGGCCCGGGCTGCCCGCGAAGCCGCGCGCGACTCCCGCGCCACCCGCGTACAGCTCGCCGGTGACGCCGGCCGGGACCGGCCTCAGGTGCTCGTCCAGGAGGTAGACCTCGGTGTTCCAGATCGGCCGGCCGACGGAGATCGGCGTGGTCACGCACTCGGCCGCCGGCAGCAGGTTGATCACGTTGGCCACCGACGTCTCGGTGTGGCCGTACTCGTTGGCCACGACGACGTCCGGGGCGTGCTCGCGCCAGAACTCGAGGGCTTCGGCGGTGAGCTGCTCGCCGCCGACGACCAGGTGCGCGGCCGCGCCCGCCGCCTCGGGCTCGAGGCACCGGCGCAGCGGCTCCAGGTGGGCCGGGGTGAGCTTGACGAAGCTGAACTTGCGGCCGCTCGAAAGCACGTCCGCCAGCCCGGCGACCGGGTGCTCGTCTTCGGGGACCAGCGTCACGGTCGTGCCGCACAGCAGCGGCAGGAACAACCCGGTGACGGTGAGGTCGAAGGCGAGCGACGAGTGCACCGGGGCGCCGTCGCCCTCGTCGGCGCGGTAGGCCTGGCGGCACCAGTCGAGGTAGTGGAGCACGCCGCGGTGGCTGATCATCACGCCCTTGGGCCGGCCGGTCGAGCCGGAGGTGTAGATGACGTAGGCGAGGTTCTCGGGGTCGACGACCGGGTCCTGCCACGGCACGGGGTCGTCGGCGACCGGTTCGTCGGCGAAAACCACGACGCCGCCGAGGTTCTCGTTCGCGTACCGGCGCGTGGTGACGAGCACGCGGGCGCCGGCCTGGCGGAGCATGTACTCCTTGCGGTCCTGCGGATACGCCGGGTCCAGCGGGATGTAGTGGCCGCCCGTCTTGAGGATGGCCAGCAGGACCGGCAGCAGCAGCGGGCCGCGTTCGCACAGCACGCCGACCGGGGTCTCGACGCCGACACCATGGGCCCGCAGCCGCTGGGCCAGCCGGGTCGCGCGGGCTTCGAGGTCGGCGTAGGTCAGCTCGGCGCCGCCGCAGCGGACGGCGATCGCGGCCGGGTCGGACGCGGCCTGTTCGGTGATCCGGCCGTGCAGGGTGCCGCGCAGGTAGGGCTCGGCGGTGGCGTTCCAGGTCTCGAGCAGCAGCTTCCGCTCGTCCGCGCCGAGGACGTCCACTTCGGACAGCCGGACGCCGGGCCTGGCGGCCAGCTCGGTGAAGAGCCGGACGAAGTGCTCGCCCATGCGGTCCATCCGGGCCTGGTCGAAGAGCGCGGTCGCGTACTCGAGGACGCCTTCCACGGACCCGTCGGCCTGGCGGACGAAGGAGATCATCAGGTCGAACTTCGCCGTGCTCGAAGGCAGGTCCACCGGCGAGACGGCCAGATCTCCCAGGGAGGCTTCCCCCGACGAAGAGTCGTAGACCGCGAACATCACCTGGACCACCGGGGTGTGCGCGAGGTCGCGCTCCGGGGCGAGTTCCTGGACGAGGCGTTCGAAGGGCAGGTCTTCGTGGGCCTGGTCGGCGAGCCGGGCCACCTTGACGCGGTCGGCGAGGGTCGCGAAGTCCGGGTCGCCGGAGAGGTCGCCGCGGGCGACGACGGTGTTCACGAAGAACCCGACCATGTGCTCCAGTTCCGCCCGCGAGCGGCCGGCGACCGGGGTGCCGACGGCGATGTCGTCGCGGCCGGTGTGCCGGCCCAGCACGACGTAGGCCGCGGCGAGGAGCGTCACGAACGGGGTCGCCCCGACCGCTTTGCCCTGGTCGAGCACCGCGGAAGCGGCCGGCGCGGGGATCGTGAACCGGACCGAGGCGCCGTGCGGGTCGCGCTGGGCCGGACGCGGCCGGTCGGCGGGCAGCTCCAGGGTCTCGAGCCCGGCGAGCCGGTCCTTCCAGTACGCGAGAGCCGCGTCGTGGGCGTCCACCCGGGACTGTTCCCAGGCCGCGAAGTCCGCATAGGACAGTGCGATCGGCGGGAGTTCGGCGCCGGTGTAGAGCTTGCGCAGGTCGTCGAGGAGGATCGGCAGGGACCAGCCGTCGCAGGCGATGTGGTGGACGTTGAGCGCGAGCACGTGCCGCTGCGGCGCCTCGCGGACCAGCATGGCCCGGAACACCGGCCCGGCGGCGAGGTCGAACGGCCGGCTCACGTACTCCGCCAACACCACCTCCAGGTCGCCTTCGACCACCGGCAGCTCGACCGGACCCGGGGCGCCGATCACCTGGCGCGGCTTGTTGTCCTCCGCGACGTAGGTGGTGCGCAGGATCTCGTGCCGCGCCACCAGGGCGTCGAGGGCGCGCTGGAGTGCGGCGATGTCGAGCGTGCCCTCCAGGCGGAGCAGGAGCGGGACCGCGTACTCGGCGCTGTCCGGGTCGAGCCGGTCGAGGAACCACAGGCGCTGCTGGCCGGCCGAGAGCGGGAGCGGGGCGTCGCGGTCGGCGCGGCCGAAGGTGCGGACCGGTGCGGTGGCCCGGCCGCGCAGCCGCTTCGCGAGCACCGCGGCCCGCAGCCGCGCGGCGCGCTCGGCCTCGGTGGGCACGTCCGGGGCCTCCGGGCGGATGTCGAACGTGGTCATGCGCTGGCCTCCTCGGTGAGGGAGTCGAGGAGCTCCTGCTCGGACATGCCGGCGAGCTCGGCCTCGATCTCGGTGTGGACCACGGCGGCGAGCGCGGCGACCGTGGTGGTCTGGAAGAGCACGGGCAGGGGCAGGTCCACGCCGAACGCGGCCTGCAGCCGCATGCGGACCTTGGCGGCGAGCACGGAGTGCCCGCCCAGTGCGAAGAAGTCGTCGCCGAGGCCGACGCGGGGCACGCCCAGGACCTCGGCCCAGATGTCGGCGATCAGCTGCTCCTCGGGGCTGCGCGGGGCGACGTAGTCCGCCGTCTCTTCGGCCGGTTCCGGCAGCGCGGCGCGGTCGATCTTGCCGCTGGCGTTGACGGGCAGCGCGTCGAGCACCACGAACGCGCTCGGCACCAGGTGCTCCGGCAGGCGCTGCCCGAGGAACGCCCGCAGGTCCGCGGCCGTGACGTCGCCGGCGGCGTAGGCCACCAGGCGTTTCTGCCCGGCCGGGTCGGGCTTGGCGAGCACGACCGCCGCGGTGAGTGCCGGGTGCGCCCGCAGCGCGGACTCGACTTCGCCGAGTTCGATGCGGAAGCCGCGGATCTTGACCTGGTCGTCGGTCCGCCCCAGGAACTCCAGGTCCCCGGCGCGGGTCCGGCGGACGAGGTCGCCGGTGCGGTACATCCGCCCGCCCGCCGGATTCGCCACGAACCGGGTGGCCGTCAGTCCGGGACGGCCGAGGTAGCCGCGGGCCAGGCCCGGGCTCGCGACGTACAGCTCCCCCGCCACGCCCGGCGGCACCGGCTGGAGCCGGTCGTCCAGGACGTAGGCCTGCGTGTGCCGCAGCGCACGGCCGATGGTGACCGCCTCGCCCACCACCAGGGGTGGCGAGACGGTGGACACGACCGTGGCTTCGGTCGGGCCGTACATGTTGAGCATCCGGCGCCCCGGCGCCCACTTCGCGACCAGTTCCGGCGGGCAGACGTCGCCGCCGACCACGACCGTCCGGAAGTCCGGCAGGTCCGGATCTTCGACGGTGGCCAGGGCCGCGGGCGGGATCAGCGCGTGCGTCACGCGCCCTTCCGCGAGGACGTCCCGCAGCTGGTCGCCGAGCAGCGGCCCCGGCGGGGTGACGACCAGCGCGGCGCCCGTCATCAGCGACGCGCACAGTTCGAGGATCGACGCGTCGAAGCTCGGCGACACGTACTGCAGCACGCGGTCGCCCGGGCCGACCTGGTAGGCCTCGATGGTGTTCGCCACCAGCGTGCCGAGGCCGGCGTGGCTGACGACGACCCCCTTCGGCCGTCCCGTGGAGCCCGACGTGTAGATCACGTACGCCGCGTTCTCCGCCTCGACTTCGACGTCCAGCGGACCGTCATCCATTGTGGACACTGGGAGTTCCCTGAGCGTGACCACCGGGTTGGCGTCGTCGAGCATGTAGCGGATGCGCTCCTCCGGGTAGCCCGGGTCGATCGGGAGGAAGGCCGCCCCGGTCTTGACGACCGCCAGCTGCGCGACGACCAGGTCCGCCGAGCGCGGCAGCAGCAGCGCGACCACCTTCTCCGGTCCCGCCCCGCGGCTCCGCAGGATGCGAGCCACGCGGTTGGCCGCCTTGTCCAGCTCGGCGTAGGTGAGCGAGTCCGGTCCGGCGAGCACGGCCGGGGCATCGGGATCGCGCCGCACCTGGGCCTCGATCAACTCGGCGAACGTCCCGCCGGGAGCGTGGTCGCCGAGCGGGGTGAGCTCGGCCGCGTCCAGCATCGGCACGCGGTCCACGGGACGCTGCGGTTCGGCAGCGAACCCGGCCAGGAGCCGGATATACCGCTCGGCGAACCCGGCGACCGTGTCTTCGTCGAACAGCGCGACCGGGTATTCGAGGACGCCGTCGACCGCGCCGGAGGGCTGCTCGCGCAGCACCATGGCGAGGTCGAACTTGGCCGCGCCGGTCTCGACGCCCAGCGGCTCGCAGTCCAGCTCGCCGAGCTCCCAGCCGCCTTCGGACACCGTCTGCAGCGCGAACATCAGCTGCACCAAGGGGTTGCGGCTCGGGTCGCGGTCGGGCCGCAGCTCGGCGACGACCCGGTCGAACGGGACTTCCTGGTGGCTGAAGGAGTTCAGCGCCGTCTCGCGGACGCGCTCCAGCAGCTCGGTGAAGCCGGGCGAGCCGGTCAGGTCGGCCCGCAGGGCGAGGGTGTTGACGAACTGGCCGATCAGCCGCTCGGTGTCCGGGTGGTCCCGGCCGGCGACCGGGCTGCCGACCGCGAACTCGCGCAGCCCGGTGTGGCGGGAGACGAGCACCTGGAACCCGGCGAGCAGCGTCATGAACAGGCTGGCCCGCGCCTCGGCACCCAGCTCGCCGAGCCGGTTCGCCAGCTCCGCCGGGACGCTGAACCCGTACCGCGCGCCACGCGGGTCGCGTATCGGCGGCCGTGGCCGGTCGGCCGGCAGCTGCACGAACTGCGGCACCCCGGCGAGCTGCGTCCGCCAGAACTCGACGTCCGCTTCGGTGGGCTGGGACCAGGTCGCGACGTCGGCGTACTGGACCGGCAACGGCGGCAAGCCGACGCCGGCGTAGAGGTCGCGCAGCTCCTCGGCGAGGAGGCCTTCGGACCAGCCGTCGAGGACGATGTGGTGCGCCGAGAGGACCAGGACGTGGTCGTGCTCGGCCAGCCGTCCGAGCGCCGCGGCGAACACCGGCCCGGTCGCGAGGTCGATGCCCCGCACCTCCAGGAACGGGGTGATCTCCTCGATCTCGGTGACGGGCAGCGGGACCGGCCCGGCCGGGTCGACGACCTGCCTCGGCTCGCCGTCGATCTCGACGAACCGGGTCCGCAGGATTTCGTGCCGCTCGACGAGCTTGGTCAACGCCGCCGCGAGGGCGTCGACGTCGAGGGGCCCGCGGAGGCGGACCGCGTTCGGCACCAGGTACTCCGCGCTGGACGGCGCCATCCGGTCGGCCAGCCACATGCCGACCTGCACCCCGGCCAGCGGCGCGGGGCCGCCGGGCCGCTTCGGGATGGCCTCGAACTCCCGCTTGGTGGCGCGGGCGACGGCGTCGGCGAGTTCCGCGACCGTCGGCGAGTCGAAGATGAGCCGGATCGGGATGTCCGCGGAGAGCCGTTTGCGCAGCTCGGCGACCACCCGCACGCCCAGCAGGGAGTGCCCGCCGAGGTCGAAGAAGTTGTCGTCCGCACCCACTCGCTCGACGCCGAGGACGTTTTGCAGCACTTCGGCGACCAGCTCCGCGACCCGGCCTTCCGGAGCGCGGTACTCGGCTCCCGCGGCGGCAGGCGCGGGCAGCGCCTTGCGGTCGATCTTGCCGCTGGTCGTGGTCGGGAACTCCGGCAGCACGCTGAGCGCCGTCGGCACGAGGTAGACGGGCAGGCGTTCGCGCAGTTGCTCGCGAACCTCGGACTCGGTGAGCGTCACGCCGGCCTGCGCGGTGACGTACCCGGCGAGGCGCTTGTCCCCCGGCGACGGCTGCCACACCGTCACGGCCGCTTCGCGGACACCCGGCAGTTCCAGGAGCACCTGCTCGACCTCGCCGGGCTCGACGCGGATGCCGCGGATCTTGACCTGCGAGTCCTGGCGGCCGAGGAAGGTCAGCGCGCCGTCGGGGGTGCGCAGGCCGCGGTCGCCGGTGCGGTAGAGCCGCTCGCCGGGGTCGAAGGGGCTGGGCAGGAACGCCGTCGCCGTCTTGCCCGGGTCGCCGAGGTAGCCCCGCGCGAGGCCGACGCCGCCGATGAACAGGTCACCGGGGACGCCGACCGGGACCGGCCGGAGGTGCTCGTCGAGGACGTGGATCTGGTTGTTGGCGATCGGCGAGCCGACGCTGACCGAACCCGCGCCGTCGAGGTCGGAGCGGAGGCACTCGCGCATGGTCGAGTCGATCGACACTTCGGTGGCGCCCCACTGGTTGTGCAGCGTGGCGGTTTCGCCCAAGCGGTCGAAGAACAGCTTCAGCAGTTCCGGCTGCAGGGCCTCGCCGCTGGTGATGACGTTGCGCAGCGGCTTGAGCGCGGCCCGGTCGGCCGGCGTCAGCTGCTCCAGGAACAGCGTCAGCATGCTCGGCACGAACTGCAGGTTGACGACCCGGTGCCGGATCGCCCCGGCCAGGATCGCGGCCGGGTCGCGGTGCAGGCCCGGCGGGATCAGCGCGACCCGGCCGCCGACGATGAGCGGCCACAGGCATTCGACGGCGGCGTCGTCGAAGACGAGGGTTGTCTTCTGCAGGACGGCCTCGCCCGGCTGGAGCCGGTAGGTGTCCTGGTGCCAGCGCAGGCGGTTGACCCAGCCGCGGTGGGTGCTCGCGACACCCTTCGGCTTGCCGGTGGAGCCGGAGGTGTAGTAGATGGACACCAGGTTGTCGGGGTGCGTCGTATCGGTCGGACAGGGCACTTCACCGTCCAGATCGGACACTTCGAGGAAGGTGACGTCGCTGCTTTCCGGCGTTGAAGCGCCCGCGTTGACCAGGCAGACAGGCGAGTTCGCGTCGCCGAGGATGCCGAGGACCCGGGGTTCGGGCGCGTCGGTCTCGATCGGGACGAACGCGCCGCCGGCCTTGAGGATCGCGACCAGGCCGACGATCAGGTCGATCGAGCGGTCCATCCGCAGCCCGACCGGGACGTCCGGGCCGACACCGTGTCCGGCCAGCCGCGCGGCGAGGACTCCGGCACGACGGTCCAGCTCGGCGTAGTCGATGTGGTCGTCTTCGTATTCGACGGCGGTCGCGTGCGGGGTTTTCGCTGCTTGCCCGGAGATGAGGTGGTGCAGGCAGACGCTCTCGTCGTAGGCGACCTGGGTGTCGTTGACGCCGTGGACGAGGTGGGCACGCTCGGTTTCGCTCAGCAGGTCCAGCTCACCGACCGGGGTCCCGGGCGCGTCGGCGATCCTCTCGAGCAGTGTCGTGAAGTGGCCGGCGAGGCGCTCGATCGTCGTGCGGTCGAACAGCGCGGTCGGGTACTCGAAGATGCCGGTCAGGGCACCGTCCGTGTCCTGGGCGAGGGCGAGTTCGAGGTCGAACTTGCTGACCCGGGTGTCGACGGCGAGCTTCTCGACGGTCAGGCCTGGCAGCGCCCAGCCGGCCGCGTCGTTGTTCTGCAGGGCGAACACGATCTGCACCAGCGGCGTGCGGGTGAGGTCGCGCTGCGGGCGCAGGAGCTCGACGATCCGGTCGAACGGGACGTCGTCGTGGTCGAACGCGGCCAGGGTGCTCGCGCGGACCCGGCGCAGGAGGTCCGTGAACGCCGGGTCGCCGGTCAGGTCCGCGCGCAGCGGCACGGTGTTGACGAAGTGCCCGACCAGCGGCTCGGTCTGCGGGTGGGCGCGGCCGGACACCGGGGTGCCGACGGCGAAGTCCCGCAGGGCGGTGTACCGGCCGATCAGCACTTCGAAGGCCGCGAGCACGGTCATGAAGAGGCTCGCGCCGTGCTCGGCACCCAGAGCGGCCAGCTTGCCGACTGTCGTCGCGGGCACGTGCACCGGGGTCTTGGCCCCGGCGATGTCCCTCGTCAGGGGACGCGGGCGATCCGCGGGCAGCTCGACGACGTGCGGCATGCCGTCGAGGGCGTGGCGCCAGAAGGCGAGCCCGGCCTCGTCGGAGGCGTTGGCCTGCCACGCGGCGACGTCGCCGAACTGCACCGGCAGCGCGGCGGGCCGGATCCCGGCGTAGTGGTCACGCAGCTCCTGCGCCAGGACGCCCATGGACCACCCATCGGCGACGATGTGGTGCAGGAGCAGCACCAGGACGTGGTCGCGCTCCGACACGCGGGCCAGCGCGGCGCGGAAGACGGGACCGTGCTCGAGGTCGAGCGGAGTGTCCACTTGGGAGCGGACGAAGGCCTCGACGTCGGTCACCTCGGTGGCCGGGAGCGGCACCGGGCGCACCGGGTCGACCACCTGGACCGGTTCGCCGTCCACCTCCACGAAACGGCTGCGCAGCACCTCGTGCCGGGCCGCCACCGCCGACAGCGCGCCGGCCAGGGCCTCCACGTCGAGGTCGCCGCCGATCCGCAGCGCCAGCGGGACCAGGTACTCCGGCGAGCCCGGGGCGAGCCGCTCGGCGAACCAAAGTCCGCGCTGCACCGGCGAAAGCGGCGTGCGGGCCCCGGCTTCGCGGACCGGGATCGGCTCGAAGTCGGCGGTCGACGCGTCCGGCACGAGCCGGGCCAGCGCCGCGATCGTCGGGGCCTCGAACAGCGCCCGCACTCCCAGCCGGACGCCGAACTCGGTGCGCATCCGGCCGGTCACCTTCGCGGCCAGCAGCGAGTGGCCGCCCAGCGCGAAGAAGTTGTCCGCCACGCCCGGTGCGGGAACCCCGAGGACGTCGGCCCAGATCGCGGCGAGCGCGGTCTCCACCGGGGTGCGCGGCTCGACGTGCCCGGCGACGACCCGCTGCGGCGCGGGCAACGCGGCCCGGTCCAGCTTGCCGTTCGCCGTCCGGGGCAGCTCTTCGAGGGGCACGATCACCGACGGCACCAGGTACTCCGGCAGCCGCGCGGCCGCGTGATCGGCCAGCACCGCGGGGTCGGCGGTCCCGACGACGTACGCCACCAGCAGCCCGTCCCGGACCACGACCGCGGCCTGCGTGACGCCGTCGTGCCCGGCGAGCACGGCCTGCACCTCGCCCGGCTCGACGCGGAAGCCGCGGATCTTCACCTGGTCGTCGGCGCGGCCGGCGTACTCGAGGACACCGGAAGCGTTCCACCGCGCGAGGTCGCCGGTGCGGTACATCCGCTCCCCCGCCGCGAACGGCGACGCGACGAACCGCCCGGCGGTCGCCCCGGGCTGCCCGAGGTAGCCGTGCGCCGTGCCGACGCCGGCCAGGTACAGCTCGCCGACCACGCCGGCGGGCACCGGCTGCATGAGGGCGTCGAGGACGTACGCGTGCTTGCCGGTGACCGGCCGCCCGATCGGCACCGGGCCGTCGACCGCCGTGACCGGGTGGAACGTGCTGAAGCCCATGGTCTCGGCCGGGCCGTACCCGTTGACCACCGCGACGTGCGGGTACGACCGCAGCACCTTCGCCAGGTGCGCGGGCGACGCCGCCTCGCCGCCGGTCATCGCGCGGCGGACCGTCGCGAACACCGCCGGGTGCTCGTCGACCAGGAAGTTGAACAAGCTCGCCGAGACGTCCAAGACCGTGACGCCGTGCGTCACGACCAGGTCCTCGATCAGCGCCGGCTCGGGCCGCTGGCCGGGCTGCAGCACGACGGTGCCGCCGCCCAGCAGCGGGCCGAGCAGCTGCGTGCCGAACGCGTCCCACGACACCGGCGCGCACTGCAGCCAGACGTCGTCCGGGCCGAACCCGGCGTAGTCCTGGCCGGTCAGCGTGCCGACGACCGCGCGGTGCGGTGCGGCGACCGCCTTCGGGACGCCGGTGGAGCCGGAGGTGAACATGACCACGGCGAGGTCGTCCGGGCTGCCGCTCAGGCCGAGGACGCCGCCGTCGCGGACGGCGATCGCGGCCGCGTCGGCGACGACGTCGATCCGGCGCCAGGGCAGCTCGCGCCCGTCGGTGAGGACAACCGCTGCCGACGTCCGCCGCAGCGCGCCGAGGAGGCGTTCGGCTGGGAAGTCCGTGTCCAGCACGGTGTAGGCGGCGCCGGCCTTGAGCACGGCGAGCAGTGCGACGGCCAGCCGCGGCGATCGTCCGATGTGGACACCGACCAGGTCGCCCCGGCGGACACCCTCGGCGACCAGGTGCCGGGCGAGCCGGTTGGCCTCGACGTCGAGCTGCCGATAGGTGAGCGAAGTGCCCTCGAAGACCAGCGCGGTCGCGTCGGGAGCCCACTGCGCCTGCCGTTCGACCAGCTCGTGCAGCCGCATCGCCGGGGCGGTGACCTCGGTCGTGCCCTGAGCCCGCAGTGCCGCGCGTTCTTCCGCCGTGAGCAGGTCGAGGTCGGTGACCGGGACGTCCGGGGTGGCGACGGCGGCGGTGAGGAACCGCGCGAACCGCTCGGCGATCGAGGAAGCCGTGGCCGCGTCGAACAGGTCGGCCGCGTACTCCAGCTGACCGGTCAGCCCGGCCGGGGTGCCGTCAGCGGCGTGGTTCTCCTCGATGCCCGCGGTCAGGTCGAACTTGGCGACGTCGCGCCGGACCGTGACGCCCTCGATGGCCAGGCCGGGCAGGCTCAGCCGCGCGGTGGCGTTGTTCTGCAGCACCAGCATCACCTGGAACAGCGGGTGCCGCGCGGCCGAGCGCGCCGGGTTCAGCTCCTCGACGACCCGCTCGAACGGGACGTCGGCGTGCGCCAGCGCGGCCAGCCCGGCGTCGCGGACGCGTTCGAGGAGCTGCCGGAAAGTCGGCCGCCCGGAGACGTCGGTGCGCAGGACCAGGGTGTTGACGAAGAAGCCGGCGAGATCGTCGAGCGCGGTGTCGCCGCGGCCGGCGACGGCGGTGCCCAGCGGGACGTCGTCGCCCGCGCCGAGCCGCGCCAGCAAAGCCGCGAACCCGGCCTGCAGCGCCATGAACAGCGTCCCGCCGCTGCCCCGGGCCAGGCCGGCCAGGGCCGCGTGGACGTCCGCGCCGAGCGCGAACTCCACCGAGCCACCGCGGTGGCTCGCGACGGCCGGGCGGACCCGGTCGGCGGGCAGCACCAGCTCCTCGGGCGCGCCGGCGAGGGTGTCGCGCCAGAACGCGAGCTGGCCGGCGACCTCCGGTTCGCCGAGGACTTCGCGCTGCCACAGCGTGTAGTCCGCGTACTGCACCGGCAACGGCGCCCAGCCCGGAGCCTCGCCGTCGAGGCGGGCGGCGTAGGCGGCGGCCAGGTCGCGCCACAGCGGCGCGGCCGACCAGCCGTCGGACGCGATGTGGTGCAGCACCAGCAGCAGCACGTGGTCGTCGGCGGCGACCTCGACGAGGTGCGCCCGGATCGGCAGCTCGGACCGCAGGTCGAACACGTGCGCCGCGGCCTCCGCGAGAACGTCCGGCAAGGAGTCCTCAGTGGACTCGGCGAGCGTCCACGGCACCTCGAAAGCGGTCAGGATCTCCTGCCACGGCTCGCCTTCATCCGAGGGGAACACCGTGCGCAGCGACTCGTGCCGCTCGACGACGTCGGCCAGCGCCGCTCGCAGCGCGGGCACGTCGAGGGAGCCGCGCAGGCGCAGCGCCCGCGGGACGTCGTAGCCGGCGTTGGCCTCCTCGGCCTGGTCGACGAACCACAGTCGCTGCTGCGCGAACGACAGCGGCAGCCGCTCGGGCCGCTCGCGGCGGGTCACCGGCGGACGGGCCGGGGCCGCGTCGCCGAGGATCTCGGCGAGCCCGGCGACGGCCGGGGTGCGGAACAGGTCGCGGTTGCCCAGCTCGACCCCGAGCACGGAGCGGACGCGGCCGATCAGCCGCGCGGCCAGCAGCGAATGTCCGCCCAGCTCGAAGAAGCCGTCGTCCAGGCCGACCTCGGGCAGCCCGAGGACCTCGGCAAAAAGTCCACAGAGGACGTTCTCGGTCACCGTCCGGGGCCGTCGTCGCGAACCTGCCGCGAAGTCCGGCGCGGGCAGCGCGCGGCGGTCCAGCTTGCCGTTCGCGGTCCGGGGCAGCTCGGTCAGCGGCACGATCGCCGACGGCACCAGGTAGTCGGGCAGCCGGTCGGCCAGGTACGCCCGCAGTGCGGCGGGTTCGGCCGAGCCGACGACGTACCCGATCAGCCGCCCGTCGCGGACGACGACCGCGGCCTGCCCGACCCCGTCGTGGCGGGCCAGCACCGCCCGGACTTCGCCGGGTTCGACGCGGAAGCCGCGGACCTTGACCTGGTCGTCGGCGCGGCCGACGTACTCGAGGACGCCGTCGGCGCGCCACCGGACCAGGTCGCCGGTGCGGTACATCCGCTCCCCCGGCAGATGAGGCGACGCCACGAACCGCTCGGCGGTCGCGCCGGGGAGACCGCGGTAGCCGTCGGCCAGGCCGTGGCCCGCGAGGTACAGCTCGCCCGTGACACCGGGCGCGACCAGAGCGAGGTGCGCGTCGAGGACGTAGGCGCGCTTGCTCGCCACCGGCCGGCCGATCGGGATGGCGACACCGCCGAGGTCGGCTTCGGTGATCGGGTGGAACGTCGTGTAACCCATGCTCTCGGCCGGGCCGTAGCCGTTGATCAGCTGGACGTCCGGGTACTCGCGCAGCGCCTTCGTGACGTGCTCGACGGACGCCGGCTCGCCGCCGGTCATGGCGCGGCGCAAGACCGTGAAGACCTGTGGTTCCTGATCCAGGAGGTAGTTGAACAGGCTCGCCGAAGCGTGCAGGACGGTGACGCCGTGCTCGACGACCAGTGCGGCGATGCGGTCCGGCTCGGGGTTCTGGCCGGGCTGCAGGACCGTCCGGCCGCCGTAGAGCAGCGCGCCGAACAGCTGCAGCGCGAAGCCGTCCCACGACACCGGGGCGCACTGGAGCCACACCTGGTCCGCGTCGAAGGTGGCGTAGTCCTGGCCCATGGTCGCGACGACGCCGCGGTGCGAGGTGGCGACGCCCTTGGGCACGCCGGTGGAGCCGGAGGTGAACATGACGCAGGCCAGGTCGGCCGGGGTCAGCTCGACGTCCGGGTTCGTCGTGTCCGGGTGGTCCGGCACGGCCGTCAGCACTCGCTTCACGCCGGCCTGGTCGGTGACGGCGGCCAGCCGCTCGGGCGGGTAGCTCGGGTCCAGCAGGGTGTAGGCGGCCCCGGACTTGAGCACGCCGAGCACCGCGGCGGCGAAGTCGAAGCCGCGGTCCAGCAGGACCCCCACGACCTCGCCGCGCCGGACGCCGTCGTCCAGGAGGTGGTGGGCGACCTGGTTGGCGCGGGCGTTCAGCTCGCCGTAGGTCAGCGGCTCGCCCTCGAACAGGATCGCGACGGCCTCGGGGTCCTGGCGTTCGACGATCGTGTGCAGGCAGTCCTCGGGGGCGGCGCTCACCCGGACGGCGTTGCCCGCGGTCAGCACGAGGTCGCGTTCGTCGGTGGTGAGCACGTCGTACGCCGTCACCGGCTTCGCGGGTGCGTCGGCGATCTGCCCCAGCAACCGCACGAACGCCGTCGCCAGGCGCTCGGCCGTGGCGGCGTCGAACAGCGCGGTGGCGTACTCGAAGGCACCGGTGATCCCGCCGCCGGTGCCGTGCTCCTCGAGCGCCGCGGTGAGGTCGAACTTGGCGACCGCCCGGGCCACCTCGTACGGCTCGGTGTCCACTCCGGACAGTGCGGGCGTGGCACTGTCCTGCTGCAGCACGAGCATCACCTGGAACAGCGGGTGCCGGGCCGCCGAGCGCGCCGGGTTCAGCTCCTCCACCAGTCGCTCGAACGGGACGTCGTCGTGCTCGAAGGCGCTCAGGTCGGCTTCCCGGACGCGGTCCAGCAGCTCGGTGAACGTCGGCGCGCCGCTGACGTCGGTGCGCAGGACGAGGGTGTTGACGAAGAACCCGACGAGGTCGTCGAGGACCGGGTCGGGCCGGCCGGCGACCGGGGTGCCGATGGGGACGTCGTCCCCCGCGCCGAACCGCGCCAGCAGCGTCGCGAGAGCGGCCTGCAAGACCATGAACAGGGTCGCCCGCTGCCCGGCCGCCAGCTCCAGGAGCCGCGCGTGCAGCTCGGCCGGGATCGCGACGGCGGCCGACCCGCCGGTGTGGTCCGCGGTGGCGGGCCGGACGCGGTCGTAGGGCAGCGCCAGTTCCTCGGGCAGGCCGGCGAGCGCGTCCGTCCAGTAGGCGAGGTCGGTGTCGAGTTCTCGGTGCCACAGCGTGTAGTCCGCGTATTGCACGGGCAGCGGTGTCCACTCCGGAGCGTCGCCGTCGAGCCGGGCCGCGTAGGCGTCGGCGAGGTCGCGCAGCAGGACCGGGATCGACCAGCCGTCCCCGGCGATGTGGTGGGTCAGCACGAGGAGGACGTGCTCGTCGCCCTCGGTGAACAGCCACGACCGCACCGGCGGCGCGGCGGCCAGGTCGAACGGCGTCCGCGCGGCCTCGGCGACCGAGCCGGTGCCGACCTCGAACGGCACCACGAACTCGTCCAGGACCACCTGGTACGGCCCGGACTCGTCCTCGGCGTAGTACGTGCGCAGAGCTTCGTGGCGACCGGCCACATCGGACAGTGCCGCCCCCAGCGCGGGTACGTCGACGTTGCCGCGCAACCGCAGGGCGATCGGCATGTGGTACGCCGTGTCGTCGCGGTCCATCCGCGCCAGGAACCACAGGCGTTCCTGGCCGGGCGCCAGCGGCAGCCGCTCCGGCCGCTCGCGCCGGGTGATCGCCGGGCGAGCCGCGACGGCGTCACCCAGGCTCTCACACAACCCGGCCACGGTCGGGTTCGCGAACAGCGCCCGCACGGTGACGTCGAGGCCCAGCACCGCGCGGATCCGCCCGGCGAGCCGGGTGGCCAGCAGCGAGTGGCCGCCCAGGTCGAAGAACCCGTCGTCGACGCCGACCTCGGGCACGCCGAGGACCTCGGCGAACAGCTCGCACAGCGCGTGCTCTCGGGTCGTCCGAGGGAGGCGGCCGGCGCCGCTTTCGACCGCCGGCGCCGGCAGGGCCTGGCGGTCGAGCTTGCCGTTCGGCGTCCGGGGCAGCTCGCCGAGCAGCACGAACGCCGACGGCACCATGTACCCGGGCAGCGCGGCGGCCAGGTGCCGGCGCAGCTCCTCGACCTCGACCGGCGAGGCGGGCACGACGTAGGCGACCAGGCGCTTGTCACCGGGCCGGTCCTCGCGGACGACGACCGCGCGCAGTGCGACCGCCGGGTGCGCGGCCAGCACGGTCTCGATCTCGCCCAGCTCGATGCGGAAGCCGCGGATCTTGACCTGGTGGTCGACGCGGCCGAGGAAGCGGATTTCGCCGTCCCGGCGGCGGGCGACCAGGTCGCCGGTGCGGTACATCCGCTCCCCCGGCAGATGAGGCGACGCGACGAACCGGTCCGCGGTCAGGTCCGGGCGGCCGAGGTAGCCGCGCACGACGCCGTCCCCGGCGAGGTACAGCTCGCCCGGCACACCCGGCGGCACCGGCCGCAGGGCGCGGTCCAGCACGTGGACCTGCGTGTTCGCGATCGGCGTGCCGATGGTCGGCGCGCCCTCGCCGACGCGGGCGGTGGTCGACCAGATCGTCGTCTCGGTGGGGCCGTACATGTTGGTCACCGACGCGGCCCGTGCCCGCAGCGCGACGGCCAGGTCGTCCGGCAGGGCCTCGCCGCCGACGAGGACGTGCACACTCGAGAGGTCGACGGGTTCGACCAGCAGTGCGTGGAAGAGACTCGGCGTGGCCTGCAGGAACGTGACGCCGTCCTCGGCGAGCGCGGCCAGGGCGCGGGTGTCGCGCACGGCGTCGCGGCTCGCGAGGACGACGGTCGCCCCGGCCAGCAGCGGCGCGAAGATCTCCAGGCCGGCGATGTCGAACCCGACGGTCGTGACCGCCAGGAGCCGGTCGCCGGGGGCGATGCCGAACCGGCCGACCATGTCGAGCAGGAAGTTCAGCAGCGGCCGGCGCGGGACGACGACACCCTTGGGGCGGCCGGTCGACCCGGACGTGAAGATCACATACGCGGGGTTGTCCGGGGACGCGGTGTGCTCCAGGTTTTCGGCCGAACCCTCGAAGACGAGGTCGTCGGGGGTGAGCACCAGGGCCGGGTCGGCGTCCTCCAGCATCATCGCGATGCGGTCGGCCGGGTAGTCCAGGTCGAGGGCGAGGTAGCCGGCGCCGGTCTTGAGCACGGCGAGCAGGGCGACGACCAGGTGCTCGTCGCGGGGCAGGGCGAGGGCGACGTACCGCTCGGGCCCGGCGCCGCGCTCGGCCAGGCGGCGGGCGAGCTGGTTGGCGCGTGCGTTGAGCTCGGCGTAGGTGAGCGTCGTGGCGCCGAACTCCAGCGCGGGCGCGTCCGGCGTGGCCGCGGCCTGGGTCTCGAACAGTTCGATCACCGACGTGTCCGGCAGTGGTCGGGCCGTCTCGGTGTTGGCGGTCTCGATGGCCGTCCGCTCGGCGGCCGACAGCAGGTCCACTGTGGACAGAGCAACATCGGGCGTCGTGACGGCGGTGGTGAGCAGCCGGACGAACCGGTCGGCGAGGTCGGCCGCGGTACCTTCGTCCAGGAGGTCGGTCGCGTACTCCAGGTACCCGCCGATCCCGGCCGGCGTGCCGTCGGTGCCGGTGGTCTCCTCCAGGTTGAGGGTGAGGTCGAACTTCGCCGTCGCGGTGGCCACCGGCACGTCCGCCGCGGCCAGGCCGGGCAGGGCCAGGTTCGCCGCGACGTTGTTCTGCAGGGCCAGCATCACCTGGAACAGCGGGTGCCGCGCGGTCGAGCGGGCCGGGTTCAGCCGCTCGACGACCCGCTCGAACGGGACGTCGGCGTGGTCGAACGCCGCGAGCGAGCGCTCCCGGACCCGGCGCACGAGCTCGGTGAAGCTCGGGTCGCCGCTGAGGTCCGTGCGCAGCACCAGGGTCGTGACGAAGTAGCCGACGAGGTCGTCGAGCGCGGCGTCCGGCCGGCCCGCCGACGGGGTGCCGACGGCGATGTCGTCCCCGGCGCCGACCCGGGACAGCAGGGCCGCGAACCCGGCCTGCAGCACCATGAACAGGGTCGCGTGCTCGCCGCGGGCGAGGCGCAGGAGCCGGGCGTGCAGATCGGCGTCGAGGGTGACCGGGAGGGTCGCGCCCCGGTGGCTCGCGACCGGCGGGCGCGGGTGGTCGAAGGGCAGGGAGATCTCGTCGGGCAGCCCGGCGAGGGTGTCGGCCCAGTAGTCCAGGGAGTCGTCGGTCGAGTCTTGTTGCCACAGCGCGTAGTCCGCGTACTGCACCGGCAGCGGTGTCCACTTCGGAGCGTCGCCGACAGCGCGGGCGGTGTAGGCGGCCGACAGGTCGCGCAGGAGCGGGCCGAAGGACCAGCCGTCGGCGGCGATGTGGTGGGTGACGAGCACCAGGACGTGGTCGTCGGCGGCCCGGCGGACCAGCGCGGCGCGGATCGGGAGGTCGGTGGCCAGGTCGAACTCGCGGGCGGCGAACTCGGCGACGTCCACCGCGGCTTCGGTCCACGGCAGCTCGGTGAGCGGGCGGATCTCCTGGCGGGGCAGGCCGTCGGTGTCCGGGAACACCGTCCGCAGCGCCTCGTGGCGCTCGACGACGTCGGCGAACGCCTCCCGCAGCGCCGCGACGTCGAGAGCGCCGGTCAGCCGCAGGGCACGCGGGACGTTGTAGGTGGCACCGGCCTGGTCGAGCTGCTCGACGAACCACAGGCTGCGTTGCGCCGACGACAGCGGCAGGAGGTCCGGCCGGGGCCGGGCCACGACGGCCGGGCGGGCGGCCCGCGCGGTGTCGAGCACCGCGGCCAGCCCGGCGACGGTCGGGGCGCGGAAGACGTCCGCGACCCCGATCCGGACCCCGAGCACGGCGCCGACGCGGGCGACGAGCCGGGCGGCGAGCAGCGAGTGCCCGCCGAGGGCGAAGAACCCGTCGTCGACGCCGACCGCCTCGACCCCGAGCACGTCGGCGAAGAGTCCACAGAGGACTTCCTCACGCGGGGTGCGCGGCGCCCGGCTGGCGGCCGTGCGCTCTGGAGCGGGCAGGGCCCGGCGGTCCAGCTTGCCGTTGGGGGTCAGCGGCAGCGCGTCGAGCAGGACGAACGCACTCGGCACCAGGTGCTCCGGCAGCCGTTCGGCGAGGTACGCCCGGAAGTCGGCCGGCTCGCCCACGACGTAGGCGACCAGGAGCTTCTGACCGGGCCGGTCCTCGCGGACGACGACGGCCGACTCGGTGACCGCCGGGTGGGTGCCCAGCGCGGTCCGGATCTCGCCCGGCTCGACGCGGAACCCGCGGATCTTGACCTGGTCGTCGGCGCGGCCGGCGTACTCCAGCACGCCGTCGGCGCGGCGGCGCACCAGGTCGCCGGTGCGGTACATCCGCTCCCCCGCCTCGAACGGACTGGCCACGAACCGCTCGGCGGTCAGGCCGGGGCGGCCGACGTAGCCGTCCGCGATGCCGCCGCCCGCGGCGTACAGCTCGCCGACGACGCCGGGCGCGACCGGCCGGAGGCGCTCGTCCAGGACGTACGCGCGCTTGCCGGTGAGCGGCACGCCGATCGGGATGGGCGCACCCAGGTCGGCCGGCGTGACGCGGTGCGAGCTGATGAAGATCATGTTCTCGACCGGGCCGTAGCCGTTGGTGAACGTCACTTCCGGGAAGTTCTCGAGTGCCTTCGTCAGGTGCGCGACCGACGCGACTTCACCGCCGGTGTAGACGTGGCTGACCTGCTCGAACACGGCGGGGTACTCGTCGAGGAGGAAGTTCAGCAGGCTGGCCGACGCGAACATCGTCGTGACGCCGTGGCGCTCGGCCAGATCGGCGATGAGCGCGGGCTCGGGCTTCGGGCCCGGCTGCAGGACACAGGTCGCGCCGGTGAGCAGCGCGCCGAACAGCTCGAACGCGAAGGCATCCCAGGAGACCGGGGCGGTCTGCAGCCAGACGTCGCCCGAGTAGCCCTGGCCGAGGATCGTCGTCACGACGGCTTCGTGCGAGGCGACGACACCCTTCGGCGTGCCGGTGGAACCGGAGGTGAACATGACGCAGGCGGGGCCGGCGGGCGGCACCACCCGGTTCGGCGGGGTCGCCGTGGCGTCCACCAGGGACAGGTCGTCGAGCACGACCGGCGTGCCGACCTGCTCGGCCAGCAGCTGCCGCCGCTCGGCGGGGAACGACGGGTCCAGCAGCGTGTAGCCGCAGCCGGCCTTGAGCACGCCGAGGATGGCGGCGACCAGGTCCGGGCCGCGGTCGAGACAGATCGCGATGATGCGCCCGGGCTCGACGCCGGTCAGGAGCCCGGCGACGCCGTTCGCGCGGGCGTTCAGCTCGGCGTAGGTGACGACCTCGTCCTCGAACAGCAGCGCGGTGCGGTCCGGGGTGCGGCGGGCGTGGCTCTCGATCAGCTCGTGCAGGGGGACGGCCGGCCCGGCGGGGGCGGGCATCCCGCCCGTCTCGGCCTGGGTCCGCTCGGCCGCGTCGAGGAGATCGAGGTCGCCGATCCGCGTGTCCGGGTTCTCGGCGACGGCGGCCAGGACGCGCAGCAGGCGGCCGGCCAGCGTGGCGGCCGTGTCGCGGTCGAACAGGTCGCTCGCGTACTCCAGCAGGCCGGTCAGCTCGCCGTCGCGCTCCTCGAAGATCGCGGCCAGGTCGAACTTCGCGTAGCCGATGTCGACGCGCTCGCTGTCGGCGCGGACGCCCGGGAGGTCCAGCTCGGCGGCGAGGTTGTTCTGCAGTACCAGGAGCACCTGGAACAGCGGGTGCCGGCCGAGCGAGCGGGCCGGGTTCAGCTCCTCGACGACGCGCTCGAACGGCACCTCGGAGTGCTCGAACGCGGCCAGGCAGGTCGCGCGGGCCCGGTCGAGGAGCTCGCGGAACGTCGGGTCGCCGCCGGTCGCCGTGCGCAGGACGACGGTGTTGACGAAGAACCCGACGAGGTCGTCGAGGGCGGCGTCGGTGCGCCCGGCGACCGGTGAACCGACCGGAACGTCGTCGCCGGCGCCGAGGCGGGTGAGCAGGGCGGCGAAGGCGGCCTGCAGGACCATGAACAACGTCGCGCCCTCGGCCGTGGCGAGGGCGGCGAGGCGGCGGTGGACGTCGGCGGGCACGTCCATCGGGACGACGCCGCCGCGGTGGCTCGCGATCGCCGGACGCGGCCGGTCCGTGGGCAGCGGCAGTTCTTCGGGGAGCCCGGCCAGGGCGGCACGCCAGTAGGCGAGGTCGCGCTCGACGGGCAGTTCCTGTTGCCACAGTGTGTAGTCCGCGTACTGGACCGGGAGCGGAGTCCACTTCGGAGCGTCGTCTTCGAGCCGGGCCGCGTAGGCGGTCGAGACGTCGCGCAGGAGCGGGGCGAAGGACCAGCCGTCACTCGCGATGTGGTGCACGACCAGCAGCAGCACCGCGGTGTCGCCGGGCAAGGTGAAGAGCGTGGCGCGGATCGGCAGTTCCCGGGCAAGGTCGAAGTCGGCTTCGGTAGCCGCGGTCAGGTCGGCGGCGAGAGTGTCCTCAGTGGACTCCCTGGTGACCCACGGGAGTTCACCGGTAGGCAGGATGTGCTGCACCGGCTCGTCGCCGTCGCGGGTGAAGATCGTGCGGAGGCTCTCGTGCCGGGCGACGACGTCCTCGACGGCGCTCCGCAGCGCATCGGCGTCGATCGGGCCGATCAGACGGACAGCCTGCGGGACGTGGTAGCTCGCGTTCCGGGTGTCGGCCTGGTCGAGGAACCACAGCCGGCGCTGCGCGAACGACAGCGGCATCGGCTCGGGGCGGGGACGCGGGGTCAGGGCGGGACGCGCTTCCGGGGCGTCGTCGAGGAGTCCGGCCAGGCCGGCCGGGGTCGGCGCGCGGAAGACGTCACCGATGGCGGCTTCGACGCCGAGCGTCGCGCGGATGCGGGAGACGAGCTTGGCCGCCAGGAGCGAGTGGCCGCCCAGGGCGAGGAAGCCGTCGTCGATGCCGACGCCGTCGACGCCGAGGATTTCGGAGAACAGCTCGCACAGCGCCGCCTCGCGCGGGGTGCGCGGGGCGCGGCCGGCGCGGGCCGCGGACCAGTCCGGCGCCGGGAGGGCCTTGCGGTCGAGCTTGCCGCTCGGGGTCAGCGGCAGCTCGTCCAGGACGACGAACGCGGCCGGGACCATGTACTCCGGCAGGTTCTCGGCGAGGGCCGCACGCAGGGCTTCGACGTCAGGGGTGCCGTCCGGGACGACGTAACCCACCAGGCGCTGGTCGCCCACGCGGTCTTCGCGGGCCAGCACGCACGAGCCGGCGACGCCGGGCTGGCGGTCGAGAACCGCCTCGATCTCGCCCAGCTCGACGCGCAGGCCGCGGATCTTCACCTGGTGGTCGGTGCGGCCGAGGTAGTGCAGCGCGCCGTCCTCGGACCAGCGCGCGAGGTCGCCGGTGCGGTACATCCGCTCCCCCGGCTCGAACGGGCTGGCCACGAACCGCTCGGACGTCAGGCCCGGCCGGCCGTGGTAGCCGCGGGCCAGCTGGATCCCGGCGAGGTAGAGCTCCCCCGCCACGCCGGGCGCAACCGGCTTTAGCTCGGCGTCAAGGACGTACGTGCGGGTGTTCCACACCGGACGTCCGATGGGGACGGTCCGCTGTGCCGGGTCGCACGCCCAGTACGTGACGTCGACGGAGGCTTCGGTCGGGCCGTAGAGGTTGTGCAGTTCGACGCCGGGCAGTGTCTCGAAGAACCGCGCCTGCAGCTCGGCGGGCAACGCCTCACCGCTGCACAGCACGCGGCGCAGGCCGGTGCAGGTCGCGGCGGCCGGGTCGAGCAGGAACGCCTGCAGCATCGACGGGACGAAGTGGACGGTCGTGATCCGCTCGGCGCGGATCAGCTCGGCCAGGTAGGCGGGGTCGCGGTGGCTGCCGGGGCGCGCGACGACGAGCGTGGCGCCGGTCAGCAGCGGCCAGAAGAACTCCCAGACGGAGACGTCGAAACTGGACGGCGTCTTCTGCAGCACGCGGTCGGTCTCGTCGAGACGGTACTCGGCCTGCGTCCACGCGAGCCGGTTGACGATGCCTTCGTGCGGCACCAGCACGCCCTTGGGACGGCCGGTCGAGCCGGAGGTGTAGATGGCGTAGGCGAGGTCCTTCGTGGACGTCGTTGGTTCCGGCTCGGTGGTCGAGGTGAGGTCGAGGGTGTCGAGGCAGATCGTCTCGGCGTCGAAGAGGGTTCTGTGGTGGGTCTGGGTGAGGACGACCGGCGCGGCGCTGTCGGCGACCATGTAGGCCAGCCGGTCGGCCGGGTAGTCCGGGTCGAGCGGGACGTAGGCGCCGCCGGCCTTGAGCACCCCCAGGAGGGCGATCACGAGCTCGAGGGATCGGTCGGCGCAGACGCCGGTGAGGACGCCGGGGCCCACGCCCCGCTCGATCAGGAGGTGCGCGAGCCCGCTGGCCTTCCGGTGGAGTTCGCGGTAGGTCAGGGACTCGCCTTCGAACACCACTGCCGTCGCGTCCGGGGTGCGGGCCGCCTGCTCGGCGAGCAGCCGGGCGAGCGTGCGGCCCGCTTCCGGGACGTCGGTGGTGGTGTCGTTCCAGGCCGCCAGCAGCTGCCGGTCGTCGACGTTCACGTAGATCAGCTCCAGTTCGGTTACTGCCGGCGGGTGGGGAGGGTCAGCGCATCGCGGCGACGAGGCTCGCCGGGCGCAGGTCGGTCCAGTGCGTCTCGACGTACTCCAGGCACGCGGCGCGGGTGTCCTCGCCGTGCACGGTGCGCCAGCCGGCCGGGACGTCCACAGTGGACGGCCAGAGCGAGTGCTGGTTCTCGGCGTTGACCAGGACCAGGAAGGTGCCGTTCTCGTCTTCGAAGGGGTTGGTCATGACTTCTTCTCCTCTGTGAGGGCGGCCCGGCCGAGTGCCGGGGTGGCGACGAGCAGGGCGAGCGCGACGAGCGCGACCGCGGCGTGGGCGAACATGGTGAGCGGGACGCCGATCGCCTCGGTCAGCACGCCGATCAGCAGGTTGCCGACGGGGGTGGCGGCGAGGGTGAACAGCGCGAGGATCGACATCACGCGCCCGCGCATCTCGGGGGTCGCCCACCGCTGGGCGAGGCTCACGAGCACGAGCGCGGTGAGCCCGGCGACCAGGCCGAGGGTGAAGAAGGCGGCGATGCCGACGGCGAGGTTCCCGGTGGCCAGCAGGGCGAGGCAGCCGGCCTGGGCGGCGAGGCCCGCGGTGGCGAGCCGTCCGGCTTTCTCGCGGGGCGGCCACTTGACCGAGACGACGAAGGCGAGGGACGCGCCGAGCGTCATGGCGGTGAGCAGCCAGCCGGCGCCCTGGGTGCCGCCGAGGAGGACCAGGCCGAGGTTGATCGGGCCGGCCCCGCTGAGCTCGAGGAGGCCGGTGACGATCATGGCGGTCCGCAGGGCGGGCCGGCGGGCGACGTACCGGCAGCCTTCGCCGATTTCCGTGCCGAGCTGCTTGAGCTTGACGCGTTCCCGGGGTTCTTTGCTGCTCAGGGTCTTGGTGTTGCCGGCGGCGAGGGCGGAGATCCCGAAGCTGACGCCGTTGACGACGGCGACGACGACGAGCCCGCCGAGCCCCGCCAGCCACGACCCGAGCGCCCCACCGGCGGCCTGCCCCCCACGCACGGCGGCGAGGTAGACGGCGTTGCCACGCACGAGGTGTTCGGGCGGCAGCAGGTTCGGCCGCAGCGCATCGGAGGCCGGGATGAAGAAGGCACTGGCGACCGCCATGACGACGATGAGCCCGGCGAGCAGCGGCAGCTGGGGCCCGACGACGAAGACGGCGGCGGCCCCGGCGAGCATGGCCCCGGCGCGGACGAGGTCGGTGGTGACGAGCACCCGCCTCGGCCCGGTCCGATCGGCGACGGCGCCGCCGACGAGGAGGGTGAGGACCTTCGGGAGGGAGCCGAGGGCGAGAACCAGTCCGGCGAGGGCCGGTCCGGCGGTGCCGACGAGGGTGAGTGAGAGGGCGATCAGCCAGACGGCGTCCCCGAAGGAGGACAGCCCCATGGCGAGGACGAGACCGAGGAACGGCGCGGGAAGAGCCTTACCTGCACCGGTGGCAGCAGGTTCGGCGGCCCCGGAGGCGAGTTCGCCTGCGGCGGCAGCCTTGCCTGCGGCGGCGGCGAGCTTGGTTGCGAGCTTGCTCGCGGAAGCGAGTTCGCCTTCAGCGGCAACCTTGTCGGCCGCGGTGGCGGGCTCGGCCGCGAAGGCTCCGGCCCGGTCCGCGGCAGCTCTCGTCTCGGCCGCGAGGCACGGTTCGGCCGCCGCAGCGCCCAGCCCGCTCGCACTGCCCAGCCCGGCAGCGCCGTCCAACTCCATCGCCGCGCGCGGCTCGTCGACGGCAGTCACGACGCACCGCCGATCCCCGGCGCGCCAGCCGTCTTGAATGAGTCATTCAGGTCTTCGGAGGTCCTGAATGACTCATTCAAGACCTTCGGACCCGCGAAGCCGCGCGTCATGACAGCACCTGCTCTCGCACCCGGTCCGCCTGACCCGGGAACCACACGTCCTCGGGCGTCAGCGCGTCCGCGCGGTACTGGCCCAGCGCGCTCAGCAGCATCCGCAGCTCCAGCGCCAGCGCCTCGGCGAACCGGACCAGGCCGGAAACCGGGTCCGTGTCCACCGCCAGCAGCGCCGCCCGGCCCAGGCCCGCCGCGCGGGCTCCCAGGGCCAGGACCTTCGCCACCCGCGTCCCCTCCCACATGCGGCCCGAGGCCAGCAGGCAGCCGGCCGGCGTGCCGATCCGCGTCAGGCACTCCGCCAGCGGCAGCCCGACCGACGCGAAAGACAATGGAGCCCAGCCCGAGCCACCCTCGGCCCCGTCGACCGTCACCGCCGACGCGCCCGCCGACCACGCCACCGAAGCCGCGGCACCCACGTCGCGGCCGGGTGGGAGCTTCACCCACACCCCGGCCCGCGGGAAGTTGTTGCGCATCAAGCGGATTTGCTGCCGGAGGATCTCGTCGGTGAATGTCCCCGGTGAACTGCTCCGCAGCACCCGCGAGCCCAGGGAAAGATCCACCGCGTACTGCGAAGCCAGCGAAGCCGCCACCGAAGGGTCGACCAGGGTCATCCCGCCGAGCCCCGGCTTCGCGCCCTGCCCGACCTTCAGCTCGAACGCCAGCCGCCCCGACTCCAGCAAGGGCGCCGCCGACGGGTCCGAATACACGAGGTTCCACACCTCCGCGTCGGCGTCCTCGGTGCTCTGCTGGACGACGACGCCGCCGAGCCCGTCGGGCACCGCGTCCGCGTACGCCCGCATCCGCTCCAGCAGCGTCCCGGCCGACTCGCCGCCGGCGCGGCCGTGGCCGTGCACCGGGACGACGTTCTCGCCGATCACCATCGGGATGCCGAGCCGCGCGGCCTGCGCCGCTGCCGCCGCACCCAAGCCGGCCCCCGCGACCTGCGTCGACCCGAACGCCGACAGGTACAGCGGCAGCGAAGACTCGAAACCGCCGATCGACGTCGAAAGCGAGACGTCACCGTAGAGCGGCTCGCGGCCCAGCTCGATCAGCTTCTCCAGCCGCCGCGGCACGAACACCGGCGGGACCAGCCGCGCCTCGTCCAAGACGTCCGACGAAAGAGAAGAAGCGTCGCCGAACAACGAAGTCCCGTACTCCGAAGCAGGCGGGAACACCGCCGAGACACCGTGCAGGGCCCGCTCCCGGACGAGGTCCTCCGGGAAACCCCCGGCGTGCAACGCGGTCACGGCGAGACCACCCCCGGCAGCTTCGGGAACGCCGTCGCCTGCCACACCGCGTCCAGCCCGGCGACGTACCGCGTGAACCGCTGCACCCCCAGGCCGAAGCCCGCGCTCGCCGGAATCCCGGATCGGACCAGGTCGAGGTACCACGCGTACTTCGCCGGGTTCTCGCCCGTCTCCCGCATCCGCGTGACGATCCGGCCGTAGTCGTGCTCGCGCTCGCTGCCGCTGCACAGCTCGCCGTAGCCCTCCGGCGCGATGAGGTCGAAGTTGCGCAGGACTCCCGGCGTGGAAACGCTTTCGCGGTCGTAGAACCCGCGCGAGCCCTTCGGGTAGTCGACGAGGAAGAACGGCCGCGCGTGCTTCTCCGACAGGATCGCCTCGCCCGCCCAGTCGATCTCGGCGTCCGCGCTCTGCGGGTGCCCGAGCTCGCGCAGGGTCTCGACGGCGGTGGTGTGCGACAGCCGGCCGAACGCGCCGCCGAGCAGGTCGGCGAACGCGCCCGAGTCGCGGCCGAGCGCCTCCAGCACGTCGCCGGCGTCCTCGACCACGCGGCGCACCACGTGCGCCACCAGGTCCTGCAGCAGGTCGAGCACGTCGTCGCGGGACGCCCCGGCGACTTCGACGTCGAGCTGGTGGAACTCGGCCAGGTGCCGGCTCGTGTTCGCCGTCTCCAGCGGTTCCAGCCGCACGTTCGGTGCGACGTAGAAGATCTTCGGGAAGCCCAGCAGCGACGCCTGCTTGTACAGGATCGCACTGGTCATCAGCTTGTACCGGTGGCCGTAAAAATCGACGTCGACCTGCTTCGCGCCGCGGCCGCCGGGGTCGGTGACGGGACCGATCACCGGGGGCAGCAGCTCGGTGAAGCCCCGGGCGCCGAGGAACGCGCGCGCCTCGGTGAGCATCTTGTGCTGGAGGCCCAGCACGTGCCGCGTGGTCTCCGAGGTCAGGTGCGTACGCGGGTCCGGCGGATCGGTGTACTCCATGGCGTTCTCACTCCCAGCTGGTCGGGACGGATCAGGACAGGACCGGGTCGAGCCTTCGGCGGTGGTAGGACAGGTCGGCGAGCAGCCGGGTCGCGCTGACCCGGTCGTGGCCGCGGCGGCCGCCCAGCGCGGGCGGCAGCGGCATCCGGCCGGTGTGCCACCACTGCAGGCGGCCTTCGTCGTCGAGCACGCACCGGGTTTCGCCGCCGTTGTCGGGGTGCAGGCAGTACGGGACGTCGAGCAGGCCGCGTTCGAACGCCGCCGGCAGGGCCTCGGTCAGCGTCGGGGCGAGCGAACGCACCTCGTCGACGAGCCGCCGCGCCTGCGCGTACACCTCGGTGTCCTCTGATGTGGGCGCGGCCGGGGCGGGCTGGTCCAGGGCGGTGGCGTGGGCCAGCCGCAGGGCCTCGACGTTCTCTTCGACGGTCGGGATCCGGTGCGCTTCCGCGGTGGTCTTGACGATCAGCCGCTCGGTGCCGGTGCGCACGGCCAGCCGGACGCTCTCGGCGACCAGCTCCCGGGCCCCGGCCGCGGACTCCGGGAAGAGCCCCATGTAGGTGTAGAGCACCACGTGGTAGTCCACAGTGGACAGTTCTTCGGCGCAGAGCCGCCGCATCGCCCACAGCGCTTCGGCGTCCTGCTCCGGGTTGGTCTGCTGCGCGTAGCTGGCCGACACGCTGCGCACGCCGTGCTCGGCGAAGAACAGGCACTCCAGCACCGACAGCGCGACGAGCAGCCCCGGCGGGCACAGCTGGCCGAGCATGCAGCCGCCGAAGCTCTCCAGATGACACTCGACGGCCTGCCCGGCCAGCAGCGACGCCGAGCGCGACCACGACTTCGCCGCCGTCCGCAGCGGCACGCTGCTGTAGGGCAGGCAGTAGGACACCGGCCCGCCTTCGGAGGCGTCGAGCCCGGCTTCGAGCATCGCGGCGAAGATGTCCTCGGGCTGCGCCGACCCGTGCCGCACCTGGACCGGGAAGCGCGGGCCGTACAGGCCGTCCACCAGTTCGGCGGTGGCGGCGGGGCCGAGCGCCACCAGCGGGTAGCCGTTGAGCGGGACACCGGAGGCGATCGACATGGCGGCGAGGTCGTGCTGCCCGGTGCGGGTGTAGCTGTCCAGGGTCACGGTGCCGACGGCCGGCACGCCGGCGTCGGCGACCGCGCGCAGCCCGCGGCGCATCGTGGCGGGGTCGGAGAACCCCATGCGCGGCTGGACGAGCAGCGTCCGGCGGCGCCGGTGCTCGGCCACGAAGCTGCTGAACACCGACCGGGCAGCGGTCACCGCAAGGTCCGGACGTTCGCCGCGACGAACTCGCGGAACGACTCGATCGCCTGGCCGGAGTCACCGGCGCCGACGTGGAACACCGCGTCGTAGCCCAGCGCCAGCAGCTCGGTCTCCAGCTCGGCGTTGGCATCGCCCTGGACGCCGAGCTTGCCGCCGATGACGGCGGGCAGGCCGGCCAGGCCGGTGTCGGCGCGCAGGGCGGAGATCACCCGGGCGCCGTCGACGTGGCCGTGGCCGTTGATGGTGCTGATCACCAGGCAGTCCGGCCGCTCGGCGCGGCACGCGGCCAGCAGCCGCTCCACCGGGACGCAGGCGCCGAGGTTGACCACCTCGTGCCCCATCTCCTCCATGATCAGCTGGAGGGCGACGAGGTTCCACATGTGCGAGTCGGACTGGACGCTGGACAGGACGAACTTGAGCGGGGGCCCCGCGGCCACGCCGGGTCCGTCGGGGGTCTGCTCGATCTGGAACGTGGTCATCGTGCGTCGCTCCCTGTGTGTTCGGGGAACGTCCGCGGGGCGAGCCGCGAACTTCTCACGACGAATCGTCATCGGCGGAGGGCCGGCGCACATGGGTGCGGCGGCCCCGCATTCCGGCGTCGCTCCCGGCCCCTGGCCCGCCTCGCGCGCGGGCGACGCGGCCGTGGCTTCGGTGCTGTCGCTGATCTTCCTGCTGCCGTTCTACATCATGCTGCGCAA
>NZ_JBFBBQ010000050.1:0-16623 GCF_040682775.1 Amycolatopsis sp. NPDC051106
CCGGCGCGCGCGCCGCCGCACCGCGTCCCGGCTGGCCGGAGAACCCGGCCGGACCGGAACTGCGCGAGCTGGTGCGCGCGGAGGTCGCGGCGGTACTGGGCCACCCGGACGCCGCGGTGATCGCCGACGACCGGCCGTTCCCCGAGCTCGGGTTCGATTCCCTCACGGTGATCGAGCTGCGCACCCGCCTCGCCGGGCTGTCGGGAACCGACCTGCCGGCCACGGTCGTCTTCGACCGGCCCACGGTCGCCGAACTGGCCGGCTACCTCGGGGAGCGGTCTCGTGGCTAGTCGGCGACGATGCGGTGGCGCAGCTGCTCGAGCGTCTTGGTCAGCAGCCGGGACACCTGCATCTGCGAGACGCCGACCCGCTCGGCGATCTGGCTCTGCGTGAGCTCTTCGACGAACCGCATCTCGATGATCGCGCGCTCCCGGGGCGGGAGGTTCGCCATCGCGGCCTGCAGCGTCAAGTGGTCGTCGGCCTTGCTGTACGGGGATTCGTGGTCGGCGAGCTGGTCGGCGACCGTGACGTGCTCGCCGCCGCGGGCGGGGGCGTCGAGGGACGCCGGCTTGTAGGCCTCCGCGGCGAGGAGTCCTTCTCGGACGGTCTCGACATCGATGTCGAGGTGCGCCGCCAGCTCGCTCGGTGTGGGGGAGCGGCCGAGGTCGTGGGCCAGCTCGCCGGTCGCCCGGGCCAGGTTCTGCTGCAGCTCCTTGAGCCCGCGGGGCACGCGCATCGACCAGGCGGTGTCGCGGAAGTGCCGGCGGACCTCGCCCATGATGGTCGGCACGGCGAAGGACAGGAAGTCGCGGCCCTTGCCCGGGTCGAAGCGGTCGACGGCGTGGATCAGGCCGGTCCGCGCGACCTGCACGAGGTCGTCGAACGACTCGCCGCGGCCGCCGAAGCGCTTGGCGATGTTCTCGGCGAGCTCGAGGTGCTCGGTGATCAGCCGGTCGCGCAGGTCGGTCCGCCGGGGGTCCTCTGCGGACAGCCGGCTGTGTTCGTCGAACAACGGAACGCAGTGGGCGAACTGGTTGGTCCGCCGGGGCGTGGGCGCGACTGGTGTCGCCGTGGGTCTCTCCGGTGCTCTGACAGCCATGGTGCCCACATACCCAAAGCTGTCCTGAATCACACGAACCAGTGATGGGGACGCCGGGCATTGGTGCACTCGGAGTAACGGAGGTTCGGCGGGCCGGCGGTCAGCTCCCGGCGCAGGGCAGCGTTCCCGCGCGCAGGGCGTGGCCGCCGTCGTTCCCGTCGTCCGCCCACACCACCGCCTTGCGCCCGGCGGAGCACGTCGACGGCGGGGCGATCGCGAACCCCTCGTTGTTGTAGTCGGGCATCTTCGCCGGCCGCGCGTAGGTCGCCGACACGGTGAACTTGCCGCCGACGATCTTCAGTGTCGCCGACCTGCCGTCGCAGGTGTCGTCGCAGACCGACCAGAGGCTGCCCGTCTCCGGGTCGAACTCCAGCTCCATGACCTGGGGGAACCCGGACGCGATGGTCGCCACGCGGGTGAACCCGCCACCCGCTTGGTCGAGCGCGTACGCGTAGATCTCGCCTTCGTCTTCGAGGCCGACGAAGTACAGGCCGGTGCCGTGGCCGGCGTAGGACGCCGGGTCGTAGAGCGCCTTCGTGTGCTCGTCGCGGAAGCCGCCTGCGGTCAGGAAGGCGTCCGGGACCCAGGTGATGCCCTCGAAGCCGCCGTTGTCGCCGACGCCGGGAAGGTCGCCGGTGAGGTCCCACTCCGCGACCGCGTCGAGCGCCTTCGCCGGCGAGCCGGTGTCGAACCGCAGCACCTTCAGCAGGCTGCCGTCCTCGTCGTTGTCACGCTCGGTAGCGGCGAACACGCCGTCCGGCGTGGCCACCACGCCCTCGGCGTCCGGGTCGCCGCTGCCGCCCCGGTAGTGCAGCTCCTTCCCGGACGGCCAGCCGCTGTCCGGGGTCCAGGTGCTGCCCTGCCGGACGAGCCGGTACAGGGTGCCGGGGCCGTTCTTGACCGCCCACAGCACGTCGGCGCCCTCGAACGAGAGCCCACTGAGGTTTTCGCCGAAGACGCCGGCGGAGTCGGCGACCGTGACGGCCGGATCGCCGGGCCACTTCGCCGCCGCGGCGGCCTGCGCGCTGCCGGGTGCGGCGAGCAGCGCCGAAAGAAGGATTGCGGGGGCGGCGAATCGAGGGGAGATGCGCACGTCGGGCTCCTGAAGGCCGAAGGGGCGGGCGGCGCGGCGTCGTCAAGAATGATCTTGACGCAGGCGACTGTACCCACCGCGGGCACCGGGCACATCCTCCGAACGGACTGGGCCGTTCGAGATCGGTCGCCACCCCTTCGCCGTGCCGGTCGGGCGCCGACCAACCATCCACTGTGGACTGAAAGCGCTTTCGACGACGTGGTCGAATCGCCCGATACTTTCGCGAAGGTGGCCGAGCCGTTACACTCCCGTGCTGGGAGCGCTCCCAGGTCGACTGTCCCTGTCGTATTTCTCCAGGAGGTCGGTATGACCCGGCGTTTTCTCCGGGCGCTCGTGGTCGGCTTGCTCTTCGCCGCCTGCTTCGTCGCCCTGCCGCACACCAGAAGCACCGCAGCCGCCGCGCCCACGCGGATCATGGCCCTCGGCGACTCCATCACCGGTTCGCCCGGGTGCTGGCGCGCGCTGCTGTGGAAGCACCTGCAGGACACCGGCCACACGGGTGTCGACTTCGTCGGGACGCTCCCCGCCCAGGGCTGTGGCTTCACCTACGACGGCGAGAACGAAGGCCACGGCGGATTCCTCGCCACCGGCATCGCGCGCGACAACCAGCTGCCCGGCTGGCTCTCGGCCGGCCACCCGGACATCGTCCTGATGCACCTGGGCACCAACGACGTCTGGAACAACCTCCCGGCGAGCACGATCCTCGACGCCTACACCACGCTGCTCGGCCAGATGCGTGCGAGCAACCCGGCGACGAAGCTCGTCGTCGCGAAGATCATCCCGATGAACCCGGCCAACTGCGCCGCCTGCGCCCAGCGGGTGGTCGACCTGAACGCCGCCATCCCCGCGTGGGCCCAGGCGCACAGCACCGCCGCGTCGCCGATCACCGTCGTCGACCAGTGGACCGGGTTCGACACCGCCGCCGACACCACCGACGGCGTGCACCCGAACGGCACCACCGGCATCCAGAAGATGGAAAGCCGCTGGTACCCGGCTCTGCTCGCGGCCCTGCCCACCGCCACGGCGGCCGCGGGCCTGCACGTCAGCGGCACCCAGGTCGTCGAAGCGAACGGCGCGGCCTTCGTGATGCGCGGCGTGAACCACCCGTACGCCTGGTACCCGACTCGGACCGGCGCCTTCGCGGACATCAAGTCCTTCGGTGCCAACACCGTGCGCGTCGTGCTCGGCAGCGGCCAGCGGTGGGGGCCGACCTCGGCGGCCGAAGTCGCGAACGTCGTCTCGCTGTGCAAGCAGTCCCGGCTGATCTGCGTGCTGGAAGCGCACGACACCACCGGCTACGGCGAGGAGAGCGCGGCTGCGAGCCTGGACCAGGCCGCGAGCTACTGGATCAGCGTCGCCAGTGCCCTGAAAGGCCAGGAAAACCACGTCGTCATCAACCTGGGCAACGAGCCGTTCGGCAACAACCAGCAGGTGAGCGCGACCTGGGCGAGCGCGACGAGCAACGCGATCACCCGGTTGCGCGGCGCCGGCCTGCAGCACCTGCTGATGGCCGACGCGCCGATGTGGGGTCAGGACTGGCAGAACATCATGCGCGACAACGCGGCCTCGGTGCTCGCCGCCGACCCGCAGCACAACACGGTGTTCTCCATCCACATGTACGGCGTCTACGACACCGCGGCCGAGATCACCGCGTACTTCGACGCCTTCCGCACCGCCGGCCTCCCGCTGGTGGTGGGGGAGTTCGGGAACATGCACACCGACGGCAACCCGGACGAGGACACGATCATGGCCGAGGCACAGGCCCGGGGCCTCGGTTACCTCGGCTGGTCGTGGAGCGGCAACAGCAGTGACGTCGCCTACCTCGACCTGGTCAACAACTTCGATCCCGCCAGTTTGACGGCCTGGGGAGAGCGCTTTCTGAACGGTGCGAACGGCGTCCGCCAGACCTCGAAGGAAGCCACGATCTACGGCGGGGGCACCACGGACACCGTGGCGCCGACGACACCCGGCACGCCGGCCGCCTCGGCCGTGACGGCCACCGGCGCCACACTGACCTGGAGCGCTTCGACGGACAACGTCGGCGTCACCGGCTACGACGTCCTCCGGGCCACCGGGAGCGGCGCGTTCGGCCAGGTCGGCTCGACCGGCTCGGCCACGTTCACCGACACCGGCCTGACCGCGTCGACGAGTTACCGGTACCAGGTGCGGGCCCGCGACGCCGCCGGGAACGTCTCGGCGAACTCCGCGGCCGCCACGGTGACGACCAGCGCGGGCGGTGGCACCGGGACGTGCAAGATCGGCTACTCCGCGCCCGCCTGGGGCGGAGGTACCGGCTTCACCGCCTCCGTGACGATCACCAACACGGGCCCGAGCACGCTCAGCGGCTGGACCCTCGCCTTCACCTACACCGCCGGCCAGCGCGTGACCCTGCCCGGCTGGGGCGCGACCTTCGCGCAAACCGGCGGCGCGGTCACCGCCACCAACCTGGCCTGGAACGGCACGCTGGCCCCGAACGCGTCGACCGGCATCGGCTTCAACGGCACGTCCAGCGGGTCCAACCCCGCGCCGGCCTCGTTCACCCTCAACGGCAGCACCTGCACGACCGGCTGAGTCCGTCCACTTCAGACAAGGAGAGCAGCATGTTCACGCTGAGTCGCAGGCTGATCGTGGGCGCGGTGGGCGTCCTGGTGGTGGGGCTGACCCCGGCCACCGCGGCGGGGGAGCCCGCGCCGACGTTCGACAAGCTGAACCGCGGGGTGGTGAGCGTCCACACCGCGGTGGGGAACCAGGTCGGCTGGCGGCTGCTGGCCGACGACCCCGCGGGCGTGACGTTCGCCGTCTACCGGGATGGCACGAGGGTGACCCGGACCCCGGCCGGCGGGCCGACCGGCTTCCTGGACGCCGGCGCTCCCGCCGGTGCCCAGTACACCGTGCGCGCCGTCGTCGGCGGTGTCGAGCGGATGACGGCCTTCGCCGCCGAGGATTCGCTGACGCTCGACGCCACGGCCGCGGCGAGCACCCGGGACGTCCCGATCCAGCTCCCGCCGGGCGGCACGACGCCGTCCGGGGAGAGCTACACCTACAGCGCCAACGACGCGAGCGTCGGCGACCTGGACGGCGACGGCCAGTACGAGCTCGTCCTGAAGTGGGATCCGAGCAACGCCAAGGACAATTCGCAGTCCGGCTACACCGGGAACGTCTACGTCGACGCCTACCGGCTGGACGGCACCCGGCTCTGGCGGATCGACCTGGGCCGCAACATCCGCGCCGGCGCGCACTACACGCAGTTCCAGGTCTTCGACTACGACGGCGACGGGCGGGCCGAGGTCGCCATGAAGACCGCCGACGGCACGCGGTCCGGCACCGGGCAGGTCATCGGCAACGCGAGCGCGGACTACCGCAACTCGAGCGGCTACGTCCTTTCCGGACCGGAGTTCCTGACGATGTTCAACGGTCAGACCGGGGCCGCAATGTCCACCGTGAACTACGATCCGCCGCGCGGCACCGTGTCGTCGTGGGGTGACAGCTACGGCAACCGGGTCGACCGGTTCCTCGCCGGCACGGCCTACCTGGACGGCTCGCACCCGAGCCTGATCATGTCCCGCGGCTACTACACCCGGACCGTGATCGCGGCCTGGGACTTCCGGGGCGGCGCGCTGACCGAGCGGTGGAAGTTCGACTCCAACTCCGCCGGCTCGCAGTACGCGGGTCAGGGCAACCACCAGCTGGCCGTCGCGGACGCGGACGGCGACGGCCGCGACGAGATCGTCTTCGGCGCCATGGCGATCGACGACAACGGCAGTCCACTGTGGAACACCCGGCTCGGCCACGGCGACGCCCTGCACGTCGGTGACCTGATCCCGAGCCGGCCGGGCCTGGAAGAGTTCAAAGTGGACGAAGACACCTCGAAGCCGGCCGCCTGGATGGCCGACGCGAAGACCGGGCAGGTCATCTGGCAGAACGCGTCGTGCTCCTGCGACAACGGACGCGGGGTGTCGGACGACGTCTACGCCGGCAGTCCCGGCGCCGAGTCGTGGTCGTCCGCGGTGTCCGGCCTGCTGAACACGAGCGGGCAGAACATCGGGCGCAAGCCGTCTTCGGCGAACTTCGTCATCTGGTGGGACGGCGACGCCCAGCGCGAGCTGCTGGACGGCACCCACATCGACAAGTACGGCACCAGCGCCGACACCCGGCTGCTCACCGCGTCCGGGGTGCACGCGAACAACGGCACGAAGAGCACCCCGTCGCTGCAGGCGGACCTGTTCGGCGACTGGCGCGAGGAGGTCGTCTGGCCGACGTCGGACAACCGGGCGCTGCGGATCTACTCGACGACGGACGCGACGAGCATCTCGCACGTCTCGCTGATGCAGGACCGCCAGTACCGGGAGGCGGTGGCGTGGCAGAACACCGCGTACAACCAGCCGCCGCACCCGAGCTTCACCCTCGCGAGGTAAGCGGAAATCGAGGTGGCGACGTAGGCTGACGCGCCGGCGGGAGCGCGACAGTGGTGGTGCGGATGGGCGAGACGCGGGCGGCGGCCCGGGACACCGCGTGGTCACTGGCCGCCAGGGTGCTGGACGAGCTGGACGGGCTCACCGGCGCCCTGGTCGCCGTCATCGTCGAGCAGAACCCCGGCTACCAGGTGGCCGACGTCGTGCCCGGCGACGACCTCTGGCGCTCCTGCCACGACAACCTCCGCCGGGTCCTGCAGCTGATCGGCCGCGGCGCGGGGACCGACGAAGACCTCTACGACGCGGCGAAGGAGACCGGACGGCGCCGCGCCGAACAGCAGCTCCCGCTGGACGACGTCCTGCGCTCCTTCCGGATCGGCGGGCGGCTGGTCTGGCAGGCCCTGACCGAGAAGGCCCGGGCGACCGGGTACGTCAACAACGAGGCGATGCTCGACCTCGCGACCCGGGTGTGGGAGGTCGTCGACGCCACCTCGGCCCAGGTGGCGCTGGCCTACCACGTGGCGGAGCGGAGCTTCGTCCGCGCGGACGAGCAGCGGCGCGCGTCGCTCTGGGAAGGGCTGCTGCAGGGCCGGGCGGCCGACGCGGGGTTCGCCTACGAGGCCGGCCGGGCGTTGCGCCTGCCGATTTCGGGGCCCTACGTCGTCGTCGCGGCCGCGGGTCCCGGCGACACCGCCTTCACCGAGCCGCTCGGCTCCGCGCTGGAGGACCTCGGCTCCGCGTCGGCCTGGCAGTCCCGCGCCGACGTGCTGGTCGGCCTGGTTTCGCTGCCGGGCCGCGAGGTGGCGGCCGCCGTCGACGCGATCGGGTCCGTGCTGACCGTGCCGGCCGGCGTGTCCCTGGTCGTCGACGGGCTGGCTGCCGTGCACACGGCGTACCGCCAGGCGGTGCTCGCGATGCGGACGGTGCCGCCGGGCCGGGCCGACGTGGTGTGCCTGGCCGAACGGCTGCCCGAAGCGCTGCTGCTCAGCTCGCCCGAGCTGACGGAGTCACTGCAGCAGAACTGGCTGGGTGGCCTGCTGGACCTGCGTTCAGTCGAGCGCGGCCCGCTGCTGGAGACCCTCACGACGTGGGTGCGGACGGGCGGCTCGGCGACCCGTTCGGCACAGGCGCTGCACTGCCACCGCAACACCGTGCTCAACCGGATCCACCGGATCGAAGAGCTGACCGGCCGGTCACTGACCGGCGGCGACCTGGCGCTGGAGCTCGCCCTGGTCGTCCGCGCACTGCCCTTCCTCCCGCCACCGCGCGTGCCGTGACCGGCACCCGCTGTGCACAGTGCACAACGACACTAGGCCAAATGTAGGCACTCAGATCCTTCATTCGGTGGCGTGATGTGTGTAACACTCCGGCCCGGCGGTGCTCAGGCCCGCGCTTCTCCCACACCGTCGTTCGAGAGGTCCCAGCCGCTCATGCCCGAACAAGACCCTTCCCTCCCACCACCCGGGTCCGAACCGCGCTCCATGGCCCGTCGCCGCTTCCTCGGGTTCGTGCTCGCCGCGCCGACGCTCGCCGTCGCCGCGCAGGTCGGCGGCGCGGAGCTGGCGCCGAGCAAGGCCGCCGCCGCGATCCCGTCACTGCCCCAGCCCGAGGACATCTTCGACCTCGGCGACCTGCAGAACCTCGCCGCGCTGCCGACGTCCGGCCTGATCAGCGTGCAGATCGGCGCCGACGGCCGGGCCGCGTTCGCCGTGCCGCGCGCCGAGGTCGGCCAGGGGATGACCACCGCCGTCGCGATGATGATCGCCGAGGAGCTCGACCTCCCGCTGGACCAGATCGACGTCACGCTGGCCGACGCGCGGCCCGAGCTGCTGATGAACCAGCTGACCGGCGGCTCCAACTCGATGCGCAGCATCTACACACCGGTCCGGACCGCCTCGGCGATCGCCCGGCAGCGGTTGATCGCCGCCGCGGCCGCGAAGTGGGGCGTCCCGGCGTCGCAGCTGACGACGTCCGGCGGCGTCGTGCACGGCTCCGGCGGCCGCACGGCGAGCTACGGCTCCCTCGCGAAGGCCGCCGCCTCCGCCACCACGATCAGTGTCGCCGCGACGCTCAAGCCGCAGTCGCAGTTCAAGGTGCTCGGCACGCCGCAGAACCGCCTGGACGCCCACGCCGCCGTCACCGGCCGCAAGCAGTTCACCCTCGACCTCGACGTCCCGGGCGCCCTCCCGACCATGGTCGCGCGGCCGCCCACGATCAACGGCACCCCACGCGCGATCCTCAACGCGGCCGAGGTCAAGGCGATGCCCGGGATCACCGACGTCGCCGCGATCTCGCACGGCGTCGCGGTCCGCGGCCGCACGTTCGGCCAGTGCATCGACGCGATCCGGGCGCTGAAGGTGACTTGGGGCGCGGGCACCGTCGACGGCGAGTCCGACGCCACCGTGCTCAAGAAGCTCAAGGCCGCGCAGCTGCCGATGGCCGTGCCCGGCCTGCTCGACCAGTACCTCGACGCGGAGTTCACCTTCGCCGCCGCCAGCAACAGCCCGCTGGAGACCGGCTCCGCGATCGCCGACGTCCGCGCGGACCGCGCGGAGATCTGGTCGTGCCTGAAGGTGCCGATCGTCGCCCAGGAGGAGATCGCCAAGCTGCTGGGGCTGCCGCAGGACGCGGTGACGGTGCACGTCACCCAGGGCGGCGGGTCGTTCGGCCGGCACCTGTTCCACGACGCGGCGGCCGAGGCGGCGGAGGCGTCGCAGAAGATGGGCAAGCCGGTCAAGCTGATGTGGTCGCGCACCGACGACTTCCGGCAGGGGCGCATCCACCCGATGTGCGTCTCGCGGGTCCGGGCGACCTACTTGCTCGGCAACGTCATCAGCTTCGAACAGCGCCACACGAGCGTGCAGACGGAGTTCAGCCACGGGCTCGGCGAGATGATCACCTCGACCGCGGCGAAGCTCCCGATCGCCGGCAACCTCAGCTTCGCCGAGTCGATCTTCCTGCTGAGCCAGTCCTCGCCGTACAACTTCGGCGTCACCACCCAGCTGCTCAACGAGATCCCGCTGAAGTTCAACACGGGCAGCATGCGCAACATCTACTCGCCCAACGTGGTCACCGCCGAAGAGCTCGTCGTCGACCAGCTGGCGAAGAAGTTCGGCAAGGACCCGGTCGCGTTCCGCCGCGAGTTCCTCAAGGACGACCGGCTGCGCGCGGTGCTGGACAAGGCCGTCCAGGTGGGGAACTGGGGCCGTTCGCTGCCCGCCGGGGTGGCGCAGGGGATCGCGCTGCACTCGGAGTACCGCGGCGCGGTCGCGGTGCTGGTGGAGATCGACTGCCGGCCGGAGACGGTCAACCGCAAGGTCCGCGACGGCGTCACCGGCCCGCGCGTGACGAAGGCGCTCGTGGTCGTCGACCCCGGCTTCGCGATCAACCCCCGCGGCCTCGAGGCGCAGATGATCGGCGGGCTCAACGACGGCATCGCGATGTGCCTCACCTCCAGCATCCACATCAAGGACGGGCTCCCGCTGGAAGGCAGCTGGGACAACTACTTCTACACGCGCGAGTGGAACACCCCGCCCGAGACGCAGGTCGTGATCATGCCGAACACCTCGTCCAGTCCCAGTGGCGCGGGTGAGCTCGCGGTGGCGCCGTCGTTCGCCGCCGTCGCCTGTGCCTACGCCCGCGCGGTCGGCAAGATGCCGACGTCGTTCCCGATCAACCACGGCACGCTCTCCTTCGAGCCCCTGCCCGTGCAGCCGTCCACGCCGCCGTCGCCCACCGACGGCCTCGACCACGCCTACTAGGAGCGCGCCGTGCCACAACAAACATTCAGGGTCAACGGCCGCGTGGTCACCGTCGACGCCGACGACGACCTCCGGCTGCTGTGGGTCCTGCGCGACCTGCTGGGCATCAACGGCCCGAAGTACGGCTGCGGGCTCGACGTCTGCAAGGCGTGCACCAGCCACATCAACGGCAAGGCGTTCAACCCGTGCTCGGTGCGCGTGGCCGACATCAAGGACACCGACGAGATCACGACGATCGAAGGCCTGCCCGCGACGGTGGGCAAGGACCTGCACCCGATGCAGGAGGCGTGGCTGGACATGGATGTCGCCCAGTGCGGCTACTGCCAGCCGGGCCAGATCATGGCGGCGGTGGCCAAGGTCCGCCAGGCCCGCGCGGCGGGCCGGGACATCACCGACGCCGACCTGGACGAGATCCGCAACATCTGCCGCTGCGGGACCTACGCCCGGATCCGCGAGGCGGTGAAGGCGGGCGCGGAGAAGATGTGACCCCGGTGATCGAAGGGTCGACACGGCGGCGGTGCCGTGTCGACCCTCCGATCACGTGAGTCGGCTCTTCAATCACGCGTGCTGACCCTTCGATCACGCCGGTTCCGCGTGATCCGGCCCTCATCGGACACGGGCGGCTCCGGCCGGGCGGACGGCTCACCTCTAGCGTGAGGATTCGCGGCGGGCCCGCCGCCCGCGCCTAGCACGTCTGGATCCCTCGTGTTCTCCGTTCTCCCCGCCCGGCCCGCCTGGCTGTCGCCGAAGGTCGCGCGCACCGAGATCCTCGCCGGCCTGGTCGTCGCGCTGGCGCTGATCCCGGAAGCGATCTCGTTCTCGATCATCGCCGGGGTCGACCCGAGCATCGGCCTGTTCGCCTCCTTCACCATGGCCGTGGTGATCTCCGTCGTCGGCGGCCGCGCGGCGATGATCTCCGCGGCCACCGGCGCGATCGCGCTCGTCGTCGCGCCCCTGGCCCGCGAGCACGGCCTGGGCTACCTGGTCGCGACCGTGATCCTCGGCGGGCTGTTCCAGATCGTGCTCGGCTCGCTCGGCGTCGCGAAGCTCATGCGGTTCGTGCCGCGCAGCGTCATGGTCGGCTTCGTCAACGCGCTGGCGATCCTCATCTTCCTGGCCCAGGTGCCGGCGCTGATCGACGTGCCGTGGCCGGTCTACCCGCTCTTCACGGCCGGCCTGGTGATCATGGTGTTCTTCCCGAAGCTCACCCGGGCGGTGCCGGCGCCGCTGGTGGCCATCGTGGCGCTCACCGCGCTGACGGTCGCGGCGGGCATCAGCGTCCCGACGGTCGGCGACAAGGGCGCGCTGCCGTCGTCGCTGCCGGTGCCGGGCCTCCCGGACGTCCCGTTCACCTGGGACACGCTGACGCTGCTCGCGCCCTACGCGCTCGCGTTCGCGCTGGTCGGCCTGATGGAGTCGCTGATGACCGCCAAGCTGGTCGACGACATCACCGACACCCGCTCGAACAAGACCCGCGAAGCCATCGGCCAGGGCATCGCCAACGTCGTCACCGGGATCTTCGGCGGCATGGGCGGCTGCGCGATGATCGGCCAGACGATGATCAACGTCCGGACGGCCGGCGCCCGCACCCGGCTCTCGACGTTCCTCGCCGGGACCTTCCTGATGATCCTGTGCATCGTGTTCGGCCCGGTCGTCTCCGACATCCCGATGGCCGCGCTCGTGGCGGTGATGGTGCTGGTCGCGTTCGGCACCTTCGACTGGCACAGCATCGCGCCGGCGACGCTCAAGCGGATGCCGGCCGGCGAGATCACCGTCATGGTCGCGACGGTCGCGATCGTGGTGGCGACGAGCAACCTGGCGATCGGCGTGGTCGCCGGCAGCATCACGGCGATGGTCATCTTCGCCCGCCGCGTCGCCCGCCTGGTCGACGTCACCGCGGCCGGCGACGGTTCCCGGGTCGTGTACACGGTGACCGGCGAGCTGTTCTTCGCCTCCAGCAACGACCTCGTCTCGCGGTTCGACTACGCCGGCGACCCGGACAGCGTGGTCATCGACCTCACCGACGCCCACATCTGGGACGCCTCCACCGTCGCCGCCCTGGACGCGGTCACCGCGAAGTACGCCGACCGCGGCAAGTCCGTGGAGATCACCGGGCTGAACGCGCCCAGCGCGACCATGCACGGCCGCCTTTCCGGCGAGCTCACCGGGAGCCACTGACCGCCGCGGCGTCGATGCCCAGCAGCGCGACGAAAGCACTCGCCGCCGGGGTCGGGTTCGCCGCCGCCCAGATGACGTACTCGACGCGGGCCGGGGCGTCGGTGATCTCGATCGTCACCACGCCCGTCAGCTGCGGCGCGTACCCGGACGGCAGCATCGCCACGCCCAGGCCCGGGCCGACCAGCCGCGCGATGTAGTCCGCGCTGGTCACCTCGTAGGCGACCTCGCGGTCCAGGCCCGCCGCCGCGAACGCCTGATCGGACTGCGCCCGCCCGGCCGTGCCCGCCGGGAGGTCGACGAACACCTCCGACGCCAGGCGCCGCAGCTCGACCGTCGTTTCGCCGGCCAGCGGGTGGTCGGGGGCCACCACCGCGATGAGGTGGCCGCGAGCCAGCTCGTGCACGGCGACGCCGCTCGGGCGCGCCGTCGTGGGCAGGCCGAGGAACGCCACGTCGAGGACGCCGTCGCGGACCTGCTCGATCAGGTCGTCGCTCGCGCCGACCCGGAGGCTGATGCGCACCGGCGGGAACCGGTCGTGGAACTCGCGCAGCGCGGCCGGGACGTCGGCCGCGGTGACCGTGGGGATCAGCCCGACGGCGAGCCGCCCGCGCACCTCGCCCACCGCGGCCGCGACCTCGGCCGCCGCCCGCTCAGCCGCGTCGAGGCACTGGCGCGCGGCCGGCAGGAACGCCTCGCCCGCCGGCGTCAGCCGCACCCGGCGGCTGGTCCGGTCGAACAGCCGCGCGCCGAGCTCCCGCTCCAGCCGCGCGACCTGGTGGCTCAGCGCCGACTGGACGACCAGGCACCGCTCGGCGGCGCGGGTGAAGCTGGACGTCTCGGCGATCGCGACGACGTACCGCATCTGCTGGAGTTCCACCCAGTCATCTTGGATCACGATCGCTGCGGTGACCAACATGTATTGGACTCATCAATCGCTCTGCGCTGGAATTTCGGTATGACAAGCCAGCTCGTGCGCGAAAGCCGCCACGTGGACCTGCCGCGCGTCGCGCTCACGGCGTTCGCGCCCGCGGTGTGGGGCACCACCTACGTCGTCACCACCGAGTTCCTCCCCGCCGGGCACCCGCTGTTCGCCGGCCTGCTCCGGGCTCTCCCGGCCGGGCTCGTCGCGCTCGCGCTGACCCGGAAGCTGCCGCGCGGAGCGTGGTGGGGGAAGGCCGCCGCGCTCGGCGTGCTCAACATCGGCCTGTTCCTGCCGCTGCTGTTCATCGCCGCCCAGCGGCTGCCCGGCGGGGTCGCCGCGACCCTGGCCGCCGCGCAGCCGCTCGTGGTCGCCGTCCTGTCCGTGGCCGTGCTCCGCGAACGCCTGTCGGGGTGGCGGCTGGCTTGGGGCGTCGTGGGGATGGCCGGGGTCGGGCTGGTGGTGATCGGGCCGGCGGCGGCGTTCGACGGCGCCGGCGTCGCGGCGGGTCTCGGCGGCGCGGTCACGATGGCGCTCGGCGTGACGCTGACGAAGCGCTGGGGACGGCCCGCCGGGGTCGGCCCGACCGCGTTCGCCGGGTGGCAGCTCACCGCGGGTGGCCTGTTCCTGCTGCCGCTGACCGTCGTCTTCGAAGGTGCACCACCCTCGATCGACGGCGACGCGGTGCTCGGCTACGTCTGGCTCGGGCTGGTGGGCGGATTGCTCGCGTACGCCCTGTGGTTCCGCGGCGTCACCACGCTGCCGGTCGCGTCGGTGGCCGTGCTGGCGCTGCTGTCGCCGCTGGTCGCGGCCGTCCTCGGCGCGGTCGTCCTGCACCAGACACTCGGCCCGGTCCAGCTCGCCGGGTTCGCGTTGGCGCTGGCCGCGCTCGTCGCCGGCCAGCTTCCGTTGAGCAGGAAAGGAAATCCCTCGTGAAGATCGTCATCGTCGGCGCGGCCGGCATGGTCGGCTCCCGCGTCCTCACCGAAGCCGCCGGGCGCGGCCACGACGTCCTCGCGATCGTGCGGACGCGCCGGCCCGGATGTCCCCGATGTCCCGGTCGTCGAGGCCGACGCCGGCGACCCGGAGCGGATGGCCACGCTGTTCGCCGGAGCCGACGCGATCGTGGCGGCGGCGCGTCCGGCACCGGGGGAGGAGCACACCGTGGCCACCACGACGACGGCGTTGCTCGACGCGGCGGGCACCCGCATCCTCGTGGTCGGCGGCGCGGCCCCGCTCCGGGTCCCCGGCGGCGGCCTGGTGCTCGACTACCCGCGGTACGTCCCACCCGAGTACCGCGCCATCGCCTCGGCGAGTGCCGCGCAGCTCGAGGTCTGCCGCGCGCACCCGGCCGACTGGGTCTACCTGAGCCCGCCGGCGGTGCTGGAGCCCGGATCGCGCACCGGGGTGTATCGCCGCGGCACCACGACGCTCCTCGTACGACCGGACGGAAGTTCCCGCATCTCGGCCGAAGACCTCGCCGCCGCGGTCGTGGACGAGCTCGAGAACCCGGGCCCGGACCGGCACTTCACGGTCGGCTATTGAGCTTGGTTTCGCACCGGACGAGCGGCGCGGCCTCGGTGCCGGAAGCAACGCAGTCGACGCCCTTCCCGGGCCCGGGAACGGGGTAGGCGAAGACGGTCGGCGCATCGCTGTCCCGGCCGACGGAGAACTTCACGACGGTCGGCGTCCGGGAACCGCTGCCGTGCAGGCTTTTCGAGTAGTACGCGGTGTGCGGTCCGATGGTGGTGCTCGTGCCTTCGCCGTCGTCGTCCAGTTCGCGCACGTTCAGCACGTAGTCCCCGGAGGTGTACTTGCCCTGGCCCTCATGCCCGGCTTCGGCCGGCGTCGCACTGACGACCTCCGGCGCGACGGGATCGGCGGCGGTGGCCATGACGGTGGCCCCGACGGTGACGACAGCGGCCGCGACGGCGATGACTCCGGCCCTTCTGGTGCGCAACTCCATGCGTGCCTCCCTCGGTCCCTCTTCACGATCAAGCTAGGGGAGTCGGGCGTCGGTCACCTCGGCCGAAGGTACCGGGGGCCTCGTCCTTTCGGCCGAGGTTCGGTGTCTTGGCGTGAACTGGGGCTGTGGTCCGCCGCAGCTTGGGGTTGTCGGGTGCTCCGGGCGTCGATGATGCCTCGAGGTCGCGCAGCGGTCTACGTGGTCGAGTTTTCAAGATGCGGCTTCGCCGGGGCGTGGGAAATCGGCGCTTCTTGTACTTGCTTGCCGCTCGGTGCGAGAGCGCCGATTCCCCACGCAACGGTGTCCCTGCCGAGGTCTTGTTCGGCACCTGATCGAGTGATGACATACGTTCGATCTTCGGTAATCTTGTTGTGTGGACAGGGAAACGGTGTGGCAAGCAGACGCGGTGGCCTTGGCCGACCGTGTCTCCGCGCTGCTCACCGTTGTGCGGTCTGCCGAGGCCGAAATCGGTACTCTGCTCGCGGAAATCGAGTCGCGTGGTGTGATGGAGTTGTTCGGATACCGTTCCGTCGCACGGCTCTTCGAGCACCTCGCAGACGTTCCCAAGTCCGCCGCCGAGACCGTGGTGAAGCGAGCCCGCGCCCTCACTCCGAGCCGCACCCTGGATGGCACTCCCATTCCCGCTGTTGCTCCCGCCACCGGCGCTGCTGCTGCGGAGGGTCAGTTGAGCAGCCCGATGATCGACACGATCGTCGGGGTGATGACGCAGATCCCGCCCGAGCACCGCGAGGACGCCGAGCAGCACCTGCTTACGTTCGCCTCCGAAGCCGGGCACAAGCAAGTCGCCGCCCTGGGCGCCCGAATACTGGCCCACCTCGACCCCGACGGTGCCGAACCGGACGAGACTGAACCGGCCACGCCGAGTCGCGAGTTGTTGTTGCGTCGCAAGAGAACCGGGTTCTGGGAGCTGAACGGCCGCTTCGATGACGAGACCGGTGCTCGAGCCAGCGCCCTGTTCGACGCTCTCGCCGAGCGCCACAGCACCGACGAGGGCCCGGATTTACGTTCGCCGTTGGAGCGCTACGGCGACGCGTTCTCCGACGCGATCGACCTGGCCTACAACTCTCCAGACCTGCCGATGCAAGCCGGTGAGCGAGCCCACGTGATGGTGGCGGTGTCATTGGCAGACCTGAAGTCGAGCATCAGCCAGGCCATGTTCGGCGACACCGCAACC
>NZ_JBFBBQ010000050.1:16720-68519 GCF_040682775.1 Amycolatopsis sp. NPDC051106
ACCACCTCCGCTGTCGGTGCGGTGGCCTTCGGCGACACCGCAACCACCTCCGCTGTCGGTGCGGTGGCCTTCGGCGACACCGCAACCACCTCCGCTGTCGGTGCGGTGGCCTTCGGCGACACCGCAACCACCTCCGCTGCCGCTCCGGCGGCCTTCGGCAACACCGGCACCGCTTCCAAGGCCGCTGCCGGTCGAGCCGTTCTTGGCAACACCGACACCCCGGCACAGGCCGATGCTGGTCTGGCCACTTCCAGCGATACCAGCACCATTCCCAAGACCGCCACCGGCCCAGCTATCTTCGGCGATACCGGCGCCACGCCCACACCCGCTACCGGTCTGGCCGCCCTCGGCACCATGCCCGAGCCCGGCGTCGGCCGGGCCCTCCTCGGCGACCTTGGCACCATTTCCGCCGCCGAAGCCCGCATCCACGCCTGCGACTGCAAGCTCATCCCCGTAGTCCTCGGCACCGAGAGCGAACCCCTCGACCTTGGCCGTCACCACCGCCTTGTCTCTACCTCGCTCCGCCGCGCGCTGTACCTGCGCGACCGCGGCTGCGCCTTCCCGGGCTGTCATCGCCCACCCCGTCACTGTCAAGGTCACCACGTCCGCCACTGGGCTGATGGCGGGCCGACCGAACTGGGCAACCTGGTCCTGCTGTGCGCTCACCACCACCGGTTGCTGCACCGCTCGGGTTGGCAAGTCCGCATCGCCGCCGACGGTCTACCGGAGTTCCTGCCACCGGTGTTCCTGGACAAGCGCCGAAAACCCCGGCGCAACAACCTCCACCAACCACTGCCATTCGCGGCGTAAGCAAACGGGGTAGGCCCGCAGCCAACCGGCTACGGGCCTACACCCACGCCCGAAGCAGGAAAGCCAGTGACCGGAACTCCGGCCAAGCCGTACAGGTTGCCAAAGCCGGACAGCGAGCACTCCGACCAAACCGCGCCAGCTCGCCCGCCTCCGGCCCGCCGACCCCGACCCCTCTTTAGGCGCCACCGGCTCCAAAAGGCGGCCGCCTGCACGCGGAGTTGGACCCCGGTCACCAAGCGACATGACGGCATCGGCAAACGGGCGAAAGTGAACTGCTGATTACCCAGAGATGCAACCGTGATCGGCCACCACGATCGCATAAGCGCATTTCAAACGCCCGTCGAAAATTCGAAACAACAACGCTGGCCGTAACGTGATCAATGGACAGAAGGCTCACTGGTGAATTAATTACGGTTACAGCAACCACTCCCGCTTCACCCGATCGTGTAAAGGCCCGAAGCGAGTAACCATCACGGATAGGCGGGAAGTGATGATGACGGTAGGGTCCCCGCGGCAGGGCAACCCGAACGGATGATCAGCTCTTCGGCTGCCGGTTTATGAAGGAAAGAGAGAATTGGACTTCGACGCACTGGCCGCCGAGCTGCGAAATCTGCGGGACAGCGTGGCGGGGGTGACCGGGACCGTGCTCGCCGCGGTCGATGGGATACCGATCATCGCCGACGCGGACGACTACATCGATCCGGCGAAGATCTCCGCGCTCGCCGCGGCTGATCTCGGGATCGCTCGCCAGGCCGCGGAAATGACCGGCAAAGGCACGCTCAGCCAGACCGTCGTCTTCGGGAGCGATGGCTACATGGCCGTCTACGCCGTGGGCCGACTGGCGTTGATGGTCGTCCTGGGGGACAAGGGCCTGAACGTCGGGCGCCTCCTCTTCGAGTCCCGGCCCGTCATCGAGCGGATCGGCACGATTCTGGCCGCGTAGCAAGGCAGTTCAACGGAAAGGTTGCAGGATGATGATGAACATCGACACCGCACTCAAGGAAGCCATGTCCATCGCCGGCGCCGTCGGGGTCGCGCTGGTCGACTACGAAAGCGGGATGTCGCTCGGCACCAGCGGTGGTGGCGAGTGGCTCGATCTGGAGGTCGCCGCCGCCGGCAATACCGAGGTCGTGCGGGCGAAGCTGCGGGTGATGTCCTCGCTCGCGCTCAACGACACCATCGAGGACATCCTGATCACGTTGCACCGCCAGTACCACCTGATCCGCTTGATCAACACCTCGCGGAACTCGCTGTTCCTGTACCTGGTGCTGGACCGGGAGCGGGCGAACCTCGCGCTGGCCCGCCACTACCTCAAGCGCATCGAATCCGACCTGCAGGTGTAGCTCGGGGGAGGAGAGGGGGATGACCGGAGGCGGCTCCCGCGCCGCACTCGTCATCGGCACGGCGTTGATGCACGACCTCGGTTCGTTGTTCCCGGTCGCGATGAACCTCGCCGGCGACGAGCTGGCGTTCACCTTCGTGTCGTCCTGCCCTTCGCCCGACGCCGTCGAGGAGTGGGTGCGGCTGCGGTCGGGTGCCGTCGTGGCCGACCGGGTGCTCCGCTTCTCCGTCGACGCGGACGGCAGGCGGATCCGCGTCGAGCTCGCCGGGACGCCGGTCCGGGCGCTCGTCGTGCTCGCGGCCGACGTCACGGCGGCGGCGGTGAACGCCCCGCGCCTCGGCCGCTGGCAGGACCAGATGCCCTGCACCCTGCAGGTCGCGCTGGACGAGCTGGCCCGCGTCCTGTCGCGCTGCCACCACCGCGCGGGCGGCGCCGAGCCGCTGATCGACCTGGACCTCGCGTACCGGCCGGACCCCGACTACGAGATCCGGCTGGCCGGGGCGCACGAGCGGGTGCGCCCCTTCATCGCACCGGTCCGCCCGGTGCTCGCGATGCGCTGGCGGTCGACGACGTCGGCGCAGCGCAAGGCGATCCTCGACGAGCTCCCGGACGGTGCGCCCGCCCGCGGCTGGCTCCGCCGCCGGCGCACCGTCCGGATCATGGGACTGGAGATGGAAATCTCGTCCTGACCGGCCGGTCCGCCGCCGCGGGCGCGTTCTGGCCGGGGTGCGACGGCGGACCGGAGATGCGCGCCCGCGTCGGCGATCTGTTCGCGGAGATCCAGCGGCGAGCGCGGCCGTTGTGCGGGGGCGGCGACCAGCCCGGTGGGCGCTTCTCAAGCCGCTCCACAGCCAGGCCGTAAGGTGCTCGTCGTGACGACGCCTCCCGATCCACCGCTCGCTCCGGACGAGCAGGTCGCCGCCGGCGGCGAACGCGAGGTGCTGGAGACGTTTCTGGACCTGTACCGGGGCATCGTCGTCCGGAAGGTGTCGGGCCTGTCGGCGGAAGCGGCGCGGCGCCGGCTGGTGCCGTCGGCCACGACGCTCGCCGGGCTCGTGCGGCACCTGGCGTCGGTCGAGCGGGAGTGGTTCGCCGGCGTCCTGGACGGGCGGCCGGCGGACATGGCCGACGACGGCTGGAGCGTCGACGACGTGACCGACGTCGAGACCCTCGTCCAGGACTACGAACTCGCCTGTGCGGAATCCCGGCGGGTGGCCGCGCGGTTCGCGCTCGACGACACCGTGCCGATGCCCCGGCTCGGCCGGGTTTCGCTGCGGTGGATCTACGTGCACCTGATCGAGGAGACCGCGCGGCACGCCGGGCACGCGGATATCCTCCGCGAGCAGCTCGACGGCGCCACCGGCTTCGACGGGTGACCAGGGGGAGTGCGGATGAAGATCAGTGACGACGACTACCTGTGGTTCGCCGGCCGGGCGCTGGACGGGATGGCGGCGATCCTCGCGGAGCTGGGCGACGAGCGGGCCAACCGGCGGCCGCCGCTGCCCGGGGCGAACACGCCCTTCGCGATCGTCACGCACTGCCTCGGCGTCCTCGAGTTCTGGGCCGGGTCGCTGGTCGCCGGCCGCGCGGTGGAGCGGGACCGGGACGCGGAGTTCACCGCGTCGGGCCCGGTGCATCCGTTGATCGAGCGGGTCGCCGCCGCCAAGGAACAGCTGCGTGCCGACCTGGCGGCGGCCGAGTCCGCCGCACCGCTGCGCGCGCCGGCGTCCGCCGGCTACGCGGACACCCCGGCGGGCCGCTCGCAAGGGGGCGCGCTGCAGCACGTGTACGAAGAGCTGGCGCAGCACCACGGTCACCTCGAACTGACTCGCGACATCCTGCTGCAGGAGAGCCGGTAGACCGGCCCGCCGTGACCCCCGTCTCGTCGGGGTCCACGCGGCCGCCGGCCGGCGGCGTATTCTCGGACCGTGCAGATGCCGACACAGCGCGACAACGAGCCTCCGCCGGTTCGTGGTCACGGGTGCCGGGGCCACCGGCCGGCCGGGGAGCGCGGGTTGTGACCGCCGGGCCGGATACCGCCCGCCGGGGCCACGACCACGCCGCCGTCAGCTACGGCTCCGACGCCGAACTGCTCGCCGTCACCGTCCCGTTCCTCGAAGCCGGCCTGGCCGCGGGCGAGCCGACCGTCGTGTCCCTGGGGCCCGATCGGGCCGAACTGGTGCGCCGGAACCTTTCCCCGTCGGCGAAGGTGCAGTACCTGCCGTTCGGCGATGTCTACGCCCGGCCCGCCGCCGCCATCAGGTCTTACCGCGAGCTGATGGCCGGGTTCGTCGCGGACGGGGCCGCCGGCATCCGCATCGTCGGCGAGCTCCCGCGCTTCGCGATCGACACGTCGTGGGACTGGTGGGCCCGGTACGAGGCCGCGGTCGACCACGCCTACGACGAGTTCCCGCTGCGCACCATCTGCGCGTACGACACGCGGACCACCCCGCGGCACGTGCTCGACGACGTCGCCCGCACGCACCGCTTCGTCGCCACGCCCGGCGGCGGGCGCCGCGGCAACACCGCCTTCGTCGAGCCGACGGCCTTCCTGGCCGGTTCGCGGCCGATGACGCCGCACCCGATCCAGCACACCGCGCCGCTCGCCGAACTCACCGACCCGCAGCCGTCGGCGGCGCGGCGGGCGGTGCTCGACGTCATCAAGACCGACCTGCCCGCCGCCGAGATCGACGACCTCGTGCTGGCGGTCAGCGAGCTCGTCGACAACGCGTTGCGCCACGGCCGGCCACCGGTCGAGCTGAAGGTCTGGGCGGACGCCGACCACGTGGTCGTGACCGTGCACGACACCGGCGAAGGACCCGGCGACCCGTACGCCGGCCTGCTCCCCGCCACCCGCCGGATCGGCGGCCGCGGGCTGTGGATCGCGCACCAGATCTGCAGCGAGGTCACCCTCCACCGCGACGAGACGGGCTTCACCGCCCGGCTCACCGCGGGAAACGCCTGGCGCCGCCGCGCGACGGACTGAACCCGGGTCTCACCGGGTCGCGGAGGTCCGGTGGGCGCGCGGGGGATGCGTCGCCCCGCCGTAGTGGGTGGCCCCGAGCGTCACGGCGGCGACGAGCGCGACGGCTCCGGTGGCGGTCAGGATGCGCGCCGGGGTCCGGAGCCGCAGCGGGGTACGGGGGATGTCGGCGCCGGTGTGGGACAGCTTCGCCGTGGCCCACCGGTGGCCCTGGGCGAGGGCGAACACCAAGGTCGCCCCGATGATGAAGAAGTCCGCGACGTTGAAGGTGTACCGGCCGACCGGGACGAAGTCGATGGCGCCGCGGACGCTGCCCGGCGCGGTGAGGTGGTGCAGCCCGAGGCGGTCGAGGAGGTTGCTGGTCCAGCCGCCGATCGCGAGCGCGGCCGGAGCCCGCAGGAGCACCGGATGCCCACGGCGCAGGAGGAGCAGCACGGCGGCCGTCAGCGTCGCGCTCCCGGCGAGGTCGAGCACCGCCCCCGTCACCGGACCGGCGTACCAGGCGCCGACGACCGGCCCGACCAGCGGGTTTCCGCCGAAGTTGATGTGCGCTCGGGGCACTTCGCGCCAGGCCCACGCTTTGGTCACCTGGTCCGCGACGATGACCAGGACCATGGCGAACGCCGTCCACGGTGGCCGGGAGACCGTCGCCCCGATGTTCGTCGCTTCGAGCCGGGTCGTCCCGGCGGTGCCTTCACGAGTCATCGCTTCCTCACAGCCCAGGCCGGGCGACCACGGCCCATGGCTCGACCGGGCGGCGGGGGCTGCGTGGAATCGCGGGGTTGGGGAATACCCCACCGGCGAAGCCGTCAAACGCCGCCCGCGGAAGCGCTTATGTCCACTGTGGACTCAGCGGTCGGCGGTCTTGATCAACGGCGTGTCCCGGGAAAGCTCCCGGAAGCCGACGCCGAAGTACAGCCCGCGGGCGCGGGGGTGGCCCGGCGCGCCGAGGCAGGCGACCGTCGCGTGCCGTGCACCCGCCGCGCGGGCCCGGTGCATCCCGTGCAGCATCAGCGCCCGGCCCAGCCCGCGGCGCCGGTGCTCCGGGTGCGTCCCGACGGGCTCGAACTCGACGGTCTTGTTCACTTCGTCGAGCCACAGGATCGCCGAGGCTGCCATCGTCCCGTCCGGTGCCTCCACCAGCACGTGCAGGTCGCCGCGATAGGCCGGGGTCCGCCGGACTCCCTCGTAGCCGGCGACCGTGTACGCCGTGGGAGCCCACGCGGCCACGTGCGCCTGGACCGCGGCCTCGGGCCCGGCTTCGTCGGCGGTGCGGAAGCGGAATCCCTTCGGCAGCACCGGTTCTTCGATCTCGTCGAGGTCGCGTTCGTTGAGCTGGGTCCACGACCCCTGGTCGCCGAGGGCGCCCGGGTCGGTCTCGTAGCCGTGCGCCGCCCAGCGATCGAGCGCGAACTCGTCGGCCGCGCCCGGCAGCACCGAGCGCTCGACGTCCCCCGCCGTCGCGTCGAACCAGGTGATCACGTCGTCGATCAGGTCCGCGTGCTCCGGGTGGACCTGGTGCACCAGGGACGCGCCGGTGACGTCCTTCACCGACCCGTCGGTGCGCCGCACCCGGCGCGGGAGCTGGGCCCAGCCCCACGCCACCAGTTCGCCGCCGGAAAACCACAGTCGCCGCGGCCAGCTCGCGTTGTGCTCGGCGTGCCCGCGGCCCCAGTTCCAGGCCAGCTCGCCGTACGACGCGTCGCCGTTCACCAGGTCGAGCCGGGTGGCGGTGATGCGCTGCGCCAGGCCCTGCATGAGCCCGACGTCCTCGGCGGTCAGCAGCTCGACGTTCCCCATGGTCCGCCACTGTGGCAGGACCCCGCGAAGCCGTCGAACCGTTTTCGGCGGCCCGGCTACCGGCGTTCGGGGATGCCCGCGAGGACCGCGCCCAGGCTGGGCAGCCACCGCTGGTGGGGATCGGGAGCCGAGAGCCACTCCGTCGCCACGTCCACCCGGTGCGCGCCGACCGGCAGGGGCAGCAGCGTTCCCCACGCGAGGACCTCCACGGTGGGGGGCAGCGCCGAGCGCGGTGGGATCAGGCCGTCGGTCTCCGCGAGGAGGGCCACCCGGGGGCCCTGCTGGGTGGGGAGGTGCATGGCCGGGCCCTGGCAGCCGGTCGCCGCCAGGCGGGCCAGGACCGGGCCGGCGCTGAGCTTGGGCAGCGTCACCGCGCAGATCCCGTTCTCCAGCGCCAGGAACGGGTGGACGCCACGCCACCGCACCGGCCAGCCGAACAGGCGGCCGTAGTAGGCGTCGACCCGGTCGCCCGCCGGGTCGCGGGGCGCGGCGGTGCTCGTCGGCACCTGCTGGTCGAGCGACATCGTCGACGCCTTTCCACGAGGTGGGTGGGACAGCGACCGCCAGCCTAACGGCACTCAGTGCCGCTAGCAAGTGCGGCTGCTACCGTCCGGCCATGACGGAATCGCCGCGCCGCGCGCCGGCCACCCGGGTCGGGGCGACCCCCGCGGGCCGCCGGCAGCTGCGCCGCGCGCTCGCTTCGGCGGCCGTGGACCTGTTCGCGGCCAACGGCTACGAGGCCACCACGGTGGACGACATCGCGGCCGCCGCCGGCGTCGGGCGCCGCACGTTCTTCCGGTACTTCGACGCCAAGGACGACGTGCTCTTCGCCAACCACGACGAGATCGTGGCGGAGATGGAGGAGGAGTTCGCCGCCGCCGGCCCGGGCCGCGACCCGGTCGAAGTGGCGTGCGCCGCGGTCGGCCTGGTGCTCGACTCCTACGCCGCCGACCTGGACGTGTCGCTCAAGCGCTTCGCCCTCACCCGCACGGTCCCTTCGTTGCGGGACAAGGAGGTCGCGACTGTCGACCGCTACCAGCGGGTGCTCGCGCGCTACCTGCAGGCGCGCTACGAGGAGCAGGGCGACGAGACCGCGAGCCTGCGCGCGGCCGTCGCCGCCGCGGCGATCGCGGCGGCCAACAACCACGTCCTCCGGCGCTGGCTGCGCGCCGGCGGCACCGGGGACATCAAGGCCACCGCGGCCGAGGCGTTCGCGCTGGTCATCGACGCGTTCCGGACTCCGGCCGGCGATGAGGCCACGGTAGTGGCGGTGCTGACCACGGCGACACCGCTGCACGAGGTCGTCGCCCGGGTCGGCGAAGTCCTGCGCGGCTGACCGCCGTTGGCACTGAGTGCCACCCGAGTTTCAGTCCGCTTCGCCGGGCCGGTGGACGGCCGTGATGCCGGCGAGGATGAGGTCGACCCCGGCGAGGAACTGCTCGCGGTCGTCGTGCCCGCGCAGCTCGGCCGCCACCGAGCGGGTGAACGGGTACTCCTCGGGGTCCAGTTCCTCCCAGGCGCTCGCGACCGTGTCGAGGAACTCGGTGCGGTTCGCGGGGACCACCGGGAGCCGGGCGTTCGCCGCGTTCTGCCCGGCCGCGCCGAGGATGTAGCTGACGAGGGCCGACGTCGTCGTGAAGCGGTGGCCCTCCGGTACGCCCAGTGCGTGGACCGGTCGGCCGACGGCTTCGAAGATCCGCGGGGTCACCGACCCGCGCGAAAGCTGCAGCGCCAGTTGCGTGGCGAGCCAGGGGTGCCGGTCGATCGCGTCGAACAGCCCGAGCGCGACCGCGCGGACCTCGTCGCGCGGGGAACCGGGGGAGCCGGCCTTCAGCGCGGTGGCCAGGACGCCGTCGGTGGCGGCGTCGAGGAGCTCGCCCTTGTTCGCGACGTGCCAGTAGATCGCCCCCGCGCCCGTGGCGAGGCGTTCGGTCAGCGTCCGGAACGTCAGCCCGTTCTCGCCGTTCGCGTCCAGCAGTTCGACCGCCGCCTCGACGATGCGTTCGCGGCTGAGGGCTTCGGTGCGGCGGTGGGTGCGGGGTGGCATGCCCCATCTTGACATGTCTGGAACGCTGTTCCACTATGGAATGACGTTCCAGAACCCGAAGGAGTCATCATGAACGTCACGATCATCGGCGCCGGCCTCGGTGGCCTCGTCCTCGCTCGCGTCCTGCACGTCCACGGCGTCCCGGTCACGGTGTACGAGGCCGAAGCGTCCCCGGCCGCCCGCACGCAGGGCGGCCTGCTCGACATCCACACCCGCACCGGCCAGGCCGCCCTCGAGGCGGCCGGCCTGACGGACGGGTTCCGGGCGCTCGTCCTGGAGGGGCACCAGGCCACCCGGATCCTCGACCGCGACGGCTCGGTCCTGTACGACGAGCCCGACGACGGCACCGGAGGGCGGCCCGAAGTGCCCCGTGGCGAGCTGCGGCAGCTGCTGCTCGACTCGCTCCCGGAGGGCACCGTCCACTGGGGACACAAGGTCACCGCGGTCCGCGCGCTGGGCGCCGGCCGCCACGAGGTGACCTTCGCCGGCGGCGCCACCGCCACCACCAGCCTGCTGGTCGGGGCGGACGGCGCCTGGTCGAAGGTCCGGCCGCTGCTCTCCGAGGCCGTCCCCGAGTACATCGGCCGCTCGTACGTCGAGACGTTCCTGTACGACGGCGACACCCGGCACCCGGCCGCCGCGAAGGCGGTCGGCGGCGGCGCCCTGCTGGCGCTCGCCCCGGGCAAGGGGATCCAGGCCCACCGCGAAAAGGGCGGCACCCTGCACACCTACGTCGCGCTGACCGAGCCGGTGGAGTGGTTCGGCGACTTCACCGACGCGGCCGCCGCGATCGAGCGGACCGCGCGGGAGTTCGAGGGCTGGGCCCCGGAACTCACGGCGCTGATCACCGACGGCGACACCCCACCGGTGCTCCGCCCGCTCCACACCCTGCCGGTCGGCCACCGGTGGGACCGGGTCCCGGGCGTGACGCTCGTCGGCGACGCCGCCCACCTGGCGGCCCCGAACGGTGAAGGCGCGAACCTGGCCATGCTCGACGGCGCCGAACTCGGCCGGGCACTCGCCTCCGCCGCGCACGACGACGTCGAGGCCGCCTTGGCCGGGTTCGAGCGGGCGATGTTCGCCCGGGGCGCCGAGGCGGCCGCCGACGGAAACGAGCTCCACGAGCTGCTCTTCGGCGACGACGCACCGCACGGCCTGCTCGCGATGTTCCAGGAGCAGTGACCCGCGCGGCCCTGGCCCGATCGGTTCACAGCCGTTCGCGGCCGGCGTGGAAGAACGCCGTGATTTCTCCGTCGAGATCGCGCAAGGGGCGGGCGGCCCCGAACGGTGCGTTCCAGAACTCGCCCTCCCGCGGCTCGAACGGGCCGACGTAGGCGTAGGGCTCGCCCAGGTAGCCGTCGCCGGGGGAGACGCCGTAGTTGACCTCGTCGAGGGTGATCGCGACGTCGAAGTGCTCGGGCCACAGCACCGGCGTGACGTCGGGGGCGAACTCGCGCAGCGCCCGGTCTCCGTCGGCGAAGGCCGCGAGCAGGCCGTTCAGCGCGTCCGCGGCGAACGTGATCGTCTCCTCGGGCCGGACACCGGGACCGCCGGAGTAGACGCCGGCGGGCTCGCCCGCCTCGACTCCGGCTCCGCCGCCACTTCGGCGTAGGTGCGCCCGGCCAGCGGCAGCCGGGCGGAGTCCGTCCGGAGCGCGTCCCCTTCGACGCGCAACGCGGGACTGGCGACGGTCGCGAACCCGCCCGCCACCACCTCGAGCTCGATACGCCCGGTCGCGCGGTGCTGCGGGCCCGCCAGCAGCAGCTCCGCGACGCCGTGCAGTGACCGTCTCGTCGGTTCCCAGTCCATTCCCGAGACGCTACCGGGCGACGGGCCCCGCAGCCGCGGTCACCACGGCCGGGTCGCGCAGGGTCGGGCGCAGCGCGAGGACCACCGCCGTCGTGACCACTAGGTGCATCAGCATCAGCCCGGCGACGTTGGCGGCGGTCGCGCCCGCGTTCAGCAGCAGCAGGTCCGGGACCCAGGTCAGGACGAGGACCGCGGGCACGACCACGCGCAGCGCCTTCGGGGCCCGGCGGGCGATCAGGAGCCAGCCCGCGGTGCCGAGGAGGAACCCGAGCACGGTCGCCGGCAGGTAGGAGGCGGCGTTGAGGCCCATGCCGATCCCGCCGTCGTCGAGCGAGGACGCCGTGAGCGCGATGACGGCGTTCACGGCGGCGGCCGCCACGACGGCGACCCCCAGGCGAAGGGCCGTGGCGGACGTCCGGGTGGCGGTGGTGGTCATCGCTGCTCCTTGGGTTGCGTGTTAAACCCAACGTAGATTGGGTTGCGTGTTAAAGTCAAGCGTGGGCGAACGGGAAGAGGAGCCGGTCCGCTGGCTCGGCGAAGACGAGCGGCGCGTGTGGATCAACCTGGCGAAGATCCTGCTCACGCTGCCGGGAACGCTGGAAAGCCAGCTGCTGCGGGACGCCGACCTGACCTTGCTGGGATACATGATCCTGGCCCGGTTGTCCGTGGTGCCGGGGGAAAGCCTGCGGATGAGCGAGATCGCGGAGATGGCCAACGGATCGCTGCCGCGGATCTCGCACGCGGTGGCCCGGCTCGAGGATCGCGGCTGGGTGACCCGGAAGGTCTGTACCGGCCAGGGGCGCCGCTTCACGACCGCGACCCTCACCGACGCCGGCCGCGCGCACCTGGCCGCGGCGGCGCCCGCACACGTCGCGAACGTGCGGCGCCTGGTGATCGATCCGCTGGGCGAGGACTTCGTGGGACTGGGGAGTGCTGTGGACCGGATCGTCGAGAACCTCGGGCTGCCCACCGAGGTCCTCAAGGAGCCGGAACCCTGACCGGCGGCCCGTCCGGGCGTCGGTCACCATGGACCCCGTGTCCCAGCCTGTTCCCGCCGCCGGCGCCGCCGGGCCCGGCCTGCTGTACCTCGTGAAGCAGCTGGAGCTCGCCGTGCGGGCGCGGCTGGACGACGTGCTGCGCCCGGTTGCGCTCACGCCGTTGCAGTACACCGCGCTCACCGTGCTGGAGCGGCGGTCCGGGCTCACCACCGCCGAGCTCGCGCGCAACTCGTTCGTCACCGACCAGGCCATGGCCGACATGGTGGTCGCGCTCGAACGGCGGGGCTGCATCGCGCGGGACGGCGATCCCCGGGACCGGCGGCGGCGCGTGATCAGCCTGACCGAAGCCGGCGCGGAGATCCTCGACCGCGTCCGCGACGACGTCGTCGCGCTCGAACAGCGGATGGTCGCCGCGCTGAACCCGCGGGACGCGGCCAGGTTCCGCGCATACGTCGTCGCTTGCCACGCGGCGCTTTCGGATCGTCCGTCGCACTGACGTCCCGGCGAAACAGTGCCGATCGTTTACTAATCCGACCACAGTTACGGCCGAATGACTTTCGTAGCTACGGTTACCTGCCACTCGGGGGGCCGGCCTACTTTTGCCCGGATTAGTAAAGGCAGGAAACCTGTACATCGTCACGCCGGCGTGCCACCCTGCTCGCATGAGCACGCGCAGGTGGTACCGCCGCGTCCTGGCCCTCATCGGCACCGTTCTCGTGACCGGCGGCCTCTCTTCGGGAGTCGCGGCCGGAGCGACGAGCGGGCACCACACCGGTCAGCTGCCCGACGGCGCCACCTGGGTGGCGGACGTCCCGGCCGCCTGGAACGGCACGACCATCCTGTACAGCCACGGTTTCGGGCCGCTCGCCGCGCAGAACGCGCCGGACGACGAGACGCGCCAGGCGTTGCTGGCCGGCGGGTACGCGCTGGTCGGCTCGTCCTACAGCGGCCCGTCGTGGTGGGCGCTCGCCTCCGCCGTCGACGACCAGTTCGGCGCGCTGGCGGCAGCCGGCCGGCTGACCGGGCCCCCGCGCCGCACCATCGCGTGGGGCACGTCGATGGGCGGGCTGGTCAGCGCCCGCGAAGCCGAAGCCGGCGGCCACCGGCTCGACGGCGTGCTGAGCACCTGCGGACTCGTCGCCGGCGGCCTGAACCTGAACAACTACCAGCTGGACGGCGAATACGCGCTCGCCCACCTCCTCGCGCCCACGCAGGAGATCAAGCTCGTCCGGTTCGCGAGCCCGGACGAAGCGAGCGCGTCGGCCGCCGCGTTGACGAAGATCGCCACCGACGCGCAGAGCACGCCCGAAGGACGGGCGCGCATCGCGCTCGCCGCGGCGCTGATGAACGAGCCCGGCTGGTTCACCGGCCCGACGCCGCCGAGCGACTACGCGGACCAGGAAGTCCAGCAGCAGCAAGAACTCGCGCAGTTCGTGCTCGGGTTCGTCGTCACCGGCCGGTACCAGATCGAGCTGGCGGCGGGCGGCAACAGCGCGTTCACCGCGGGCGTCGACTACCGCGCGCTGCTGGCCGGCAGCAGCCACTTCCGCCAGGTCCGGTCGCTGTACCGGACGGCCGGGCTCGACCTGGACGCCGACCTCGCGACGCTGTCCCGCGACGCCGACATCCGGCCGGACCCGCAGGCCGTGCGCACCCTCGCGCGGACGTCGACGGTGACCGGGCGGCTGCGCGTGCCGACGCTCGACATCCACACCACGGCCGACCAGCTCGTCCCGGTGGAGCAGGAAGACTGGTACGGCAAGGAAGTGCACCGGGCGGGCGGCGGCGCGCTGCTGCGCCAGGCTTACGTCGGCGCGACCGGGCACTGTGCCTTCCGGCCGTCCGAGACGATCGCGGCGCTGCACGCGCTGGAGTCCCGGATCGAGACCGGGCGGTGGGGTGACGTCGCGCAGCCGTGGCGCCTCAACGAAGCCGCCGGCGGCACCGGCCGCTACGTGCGGTTCGACCCGCCGCCGCTGACCGGCGCCCGCCGGTAGCGCGGCACCGTCCGGTCAGCGCAGGTACGAGGCCCCGTTGACGTCGAGGATCGCGCCGGAACTCCACGTCGCTTCCGGGGAGGCGAGGTGGACGATCGCCGCGGCGACGTCCTCGGCCGTGCCCACCCGCCCGAACGGGCTCTGGTCCCGCAGCGCCTCGCCGCCCGGGCCGGCGAGCTTGGACTCCTGGCGCTCGGTCGCGACGAACCCCGGCGCCACCGACGTCACCGAAATCCCGTGGGGTGCCAAGGCGATCGCCATCGACTGGCCGAACGCGTGCAGGGCCGCCTTGCTCGCGCCGTACGCCGGGTGCTCGGGCTCGCCGCGGAACGCGCCGCGTGAGCCAACGTTGACGACGCTGCCCGGCCGGCCCTGCTCGATCAGGTGCCGGGCGACGGCCCAGGTGACGTTCGCGGCGCCGAGGAGGTTGACGTCGACCGTGCGCCGCCACGCCGCCACCCACTGGTCGTAACCGACCTCGGCGACGGCGTGCCGGGTCTGTTCCGTCGGGGCCTGGGCGGCGTTGTTGACCAGGACGTCGACGCGGCCGAGCGCCGCGACCGCCTCGTCGGCGACCCGGCGTGCCGCGGCCGGATCGCCCAGGTCGCCGGCGATGGCCGTGTGCCCGGAGCCCGTCAGTTCGCGCAGCGTCGTCTCCGCGTCGTCGCGCCGGGTGGCGTAGTGGACCGCCACGCGGTAGCCGCGCGCCGCGAAGGCCACGGCGGTGGCCCGGCCGATGCCGCGCGAGCCGCCGGTGATCAGCACGCCCTTCCGCTCGGTCATCGTTCGGCTCCCGGGGTGGCGGACAGGGCTCGCAGGTTGTCGAAAGCCTGCGACAGATGGAAGTCCAGGCTCTGCGACGGGTCGTCGATCCAGGCCTGGGCCGCGTGGTGGAAGGTCGCCCAGCCGGTCTGCGCGGCCAGGCTCGCCGGCCCGGCGGGGACGCCACGCCGGCGCAACGCCTCCGCCAAGGCGTCGGTGAGGGACGCGTGCTTGGCCAGTTCGCGTTCGCGCAGCGCCGGAGTCGCGGCGATGATCGCCAGCCGGGGCTCTGAGAACGGGCGGTTGGCTTCGAGGATTCCCGCGGCTTTCCGGAACGCGCGCAACAGGATCTCGAACGGCGTCAGGTCGCCGGGCGCTTCGGCCACTACCTGGGTCATCGTGTCGCGCAGTTCGGCTTCGCCGTCGAAGAGCACTTCGCGCTTGTCCGGGAAGTGCCGGAAGTACGTGCGCTCGTTGAGGCCCGCCCGCGCGGCGATCTCCGCCGTGGTGGTCCGGTCGAACCCGTGTTCCCCGTACAGGTCGAGAGCCGCCTGCTGAAGGCGGCGGCGCGCTTCCGCTCCGCTTCGTGGCACGAGCCGAGGCTACCGCATTCCGCCAGTGACTGGCGTCACGTTGCGTCAGTCGCTGGCGCTACGCGTAGAGTCAGTGACTGGCGCTAAGTAGTGCCAGTCACTGGCGTTAAGGGGAGTGTTCGCATGCATGTCTTCGTCACCGGCGGTTCCGGCCAGACCGGTCCCACCGTCGTCGCCGAGCTCCTCGCGGCCGGCCACACCGTCACCGGCCTCGCACGGTCGGATGCTGCCGCCGCTCGGCTGGAGTCGTCGGGTGCCAGTGCGCTGCGCGGCTCTCTGGAAGATCCCGGCAGCTTGCGCGGCGGCGCCGAGGCGGCCGACGGCGTCCTGCACATGGCGTTCGGCGGCGACTTCGCCGACCCGGACGACCTGACCCGGCGCGACACGGCCGCGATCGAGGCGCTCGGCCGGGCGGCGGCGGGCAAGCGATTCGTCAGCACCTCGGGCACGCTGGTCCTGCCCGGCGGCCGGGAAAGCATCGAGCGGGACGAGCCCGACGCCCACGGCATCGCCGGCTTCCGCATCCCGGGTGAACGGGCGTGCCTGGACTTCGGCGGCACCGTGGTCCGGCTCGCGCCGACGGTCCACGGCCCGCGCGACCACGGGTTCGTCCCGATGCTCATCACCACGGCTCGCCGGACCGGGGTCTCGGCCTGCGTCGCCGACGGCGCCAACCGGTGGCCCGCGGTGCACCGTCGCGACGCGGCTGTCCTGTTCCGGCTGGCGCTGGAAGAGGCTCCCGCCGGGAGCGTGCTGCACGGGGTGGCGGAGAACGTGCCGTTCAAGAGCATCGCGGAGACGATCGGCCGCAAGCTCGGCGTGCCCACGGTTTCCCTGGCGCCGGAGGAGGCGGCTGCGCACTTCCCGAGCCCGTTCATGGCCCGGGTGTTCGGCTTCGACGGGCCGGTTTCCAGCGCGGGTACCCGGCGGCTGCTCGGCTGGGAGCCGACGCACCCGGGTCTGCTGGAAGACCTGGAGAACGGCGACTACTTCGCCGCGCCGGCCTAGCTGTCGAGCGGGTCGAGGCGCGGGGTTTCGCCCGGTCCGGCGGGGAAGTGGGCGATGAACGTGACGCCGTCCTCCTGGGCGTCGAAGCGGGCGATCCGCGCCGCTTCGGGCTCGTAGAACACATCGCCGGGCCGGAGCAGCGTCTCGGGTTCGCCCTCGATCTGGTAGATCGCCGAACCGGCCTCGATGCTGCCGAACACCGGTCCGTTGTGGACGTGCAGGCCGGTGCCGTGGCCGGGGGCGATGGTGATGCGGCGGATCTCGACGTGGTCGACCACGCGCGGTGCCGGGAGCTGTTGCTCCAGCACCAGGGTCCGGGTGACGGGCTCGGCGGGGACGGGCGCGGGCTCGGCACCGGCGACCGGCTCGCCGATCTCCGTCCCGGAGCCGTCGGCGGGGATCTCCTCGATCGCGAGGTGGGTCATCGCGCTGGTGTCGGTGGCGCCGTGCCAGTGCCACTCGCCGGCGGCGACGCGGACCGTGTCGCCGGGCCGGACCAGCTGGGCCGGGCCGCCGCGCCGCTGCACGTACCCGGTGCCTTCGGTGACGACGAGGACCTGGCCGAGCGGGTGCCGGTGCCAGCGCGTGCGGGCGCCCGGTGCGAACTGCACACGGTCGACGCGGGTGCGGGACGGGCCCTCGGGAACGGCGAGCGACGTGATCCACGCACTGCCCGAGATCACGTCGGCGGGCGCGGCGGTGGAAGGCGGAACGGGACGGACGTGCACGGCGGGCTCCTCAGCGAGCGTGGGTGGCGAGCAGGGCCAGGACGCCGGAAACGGCCTGGTCGAACGGTTCGGGCGAGTCGGCGGCGCGAGCCAGCACGTAACCGCCCTGCAGGACGGCGACGACGGTGGCGGCCAGCGCGGCGCTGTCCAGGCCGGCCGGCAGCTCGCCCGCGGCCCGGCCCTCGTCGAGGACTTCGGCCAGCCGGGCCCGCAGCCGCGTCAGCGTCTCGTCGACCGGCGCGCGCAGCTCCGGGTCCGCGACGATCTCGGGGTCCTGCGTGAGCCGTCCGATCGGACAGCCCTTGAGCACTTCGCGCTCACGACGCAGGTATGCGGTGATCCGCTCGACGGCGGTCCCGGGCGTGCGCAGCTGCGCCTCGGCGGCCGCCAGCAGCTCGTCCGCGCTGCGCCGCACGGCTTCCAGCGCCAGCTCCCGCTTGCCGGAGAAGTGGTGGTACATGCTGCCTTGCCCGGCGCCGGCGTGCTGCTGGATGGCCTTGGGGCTGGTGCCCACGTAGCCGCGTTCCCACAACAGCTCGCGGGTGCTGTCGATCAGCTGGTTCCTGGTGTCCACGCCGAGCACTGTACATACTAGTAGGTACAGAGACCAGGCCCCGCGGCCGGAGGCGGGTACTCAAGGGTTCAGTGCACGGGCTGGAGAAGGTGCCGCGGCCGCGCGAGGAGCGCGCTGACCTGGCCGTCTTCCGGGGACGGCGGAGCCAGCCCGGGGCCCGGCGTCATCACCGTCTCGGCGAGCGGCACCTCGGCGCCGCAGCGCAGGCAGGTGCCCGGCTGCGCCACTTCGCCCTCGCAGCCCGCGTGGACGAACACCCGCCGCCGGCCGCCCGGCGCGTAGTGCTCGTCGCCCCAGGCCGACAGGGCGCGGACGACCGGCCAGAGCCCGCGGCCCTTGGCCGTCAGTTCGTATTCGCTGCGCTTGCCGGGTCCCGGCACGCGCTCCAGCACGCCTTCGCCGATCAGGAACTCCAGGCGTTCGGTCAGGACCGCGCGTGGGATGCCCAGGTGCTCGACGAAGTCGCTGAAGCGGCGGACGCCGAAGACGGCGTCGCGGACGATCAGCAGCGTCCAGCGCTCCCCGACGATCTCCAGGGCGCGGACCATCGAGCAGGCCTGGTTCGTGTATTCGCGGGGGAGTCCCATGCATCCCAGGCTACCGCAAAGAGTTCGTTCATCGAACCAACCGTGCTAGCCTCCGGCGAAAGAGTTCAGTGACCGAACAAAACAGGAGTTCGCATGGCCAGCCGCCCCGGCGCCGTCCTCGTCGCCTCCAGCGGCGCGACCTTGCTCGCTCTGTTCGTCTTCACCGCGCCGCTCTCGATCGTCCCGGCCGTGGCCGGCGGTCTCGGGGCGGGCGCGGTCGCGACGTCGTGGATCCTCAGCTCGATGAGCCTGGGCCTGGCCGTCGCGCTGCTGCCGGCCGGCGCGGTCGGCGACGACTTCGGCCGGCGGCGCGTCTTCGTCGCCGGCGCCGTCGTGACGGCGGTGGGTTCCGTGCTGTGTGCAGTCGCGCCCGGGCCGCTGACTTTCATCGGCGGCCGGGTCGTCGAAGGCCTCGGCGCCGCCGCGTTGATCGCGTGCGGGCTCGCGGTGCTCGGGCCCGCGTTCCCGGACGCCGCCGGCCGCGCCCGCGCGACCGGCCTGTGGGGCGCTTGCCTCGGGGCGGGCATCGCGATCGGCCCCTTGGCCGGCGCGGCCCTCGACGACGACTGGCGCGTGCTCTACGTCGTGATCACGGCGCTGTCGCTCGGCGTCGCCGTGCTCGGCCGGATGCTGCTGGAGGAGTCCGTCTCGGCACGGGTGCGGACGGTCGACGTGCCCGGCGCGCTGTTGCTGGGCGGCGGGCTCGCGGCACTGCTGGCCGCGCTCACCGAAGGTCGGCAGGGCTGGACGAACCCGCTGGAGCTGGCGCTGATCGCCGCGGCGGTCGTACTGCTCACGGCGTTTTTCGCCCACCAGAACCGCTCCGGCGGCGGCATGCTCGACCTGACCCTCTTTCGCCGCCCCGCCCTCGTCTCGGCCACAGCGGGCGCGTTCGTGGCGGGCGCCGGGGTCACCGCCTTGATGGCGTTCCTCTGCACGATGCTCGAGAACGGCCTCGCGCTCGGCCCCCTGACGGCGGCGCTGGTGGTACTGGCCTGGTCGGCGACGAGCGTGGTTTCGGCCCTGCTGACGCGCCGGCTCCCGGCCGGTCTTTCCGGCGGTGCGCGGATGAGTGCCGGCCTGGTCGTGGTGGCCGCCGGTCTGCTCCCGCTCACATTCGTCACCCCGGGCTCCAGCCCGGCGTCCTTGCTGCCCGGCCTGCTGGTGGCGGGCCTCGGTACGGGTGTGGTGAACGCGTCCCTGGGGCGCGAGGCGGTGGCGAGCGTGCCGCCGCAGCGGGCCGGCATGGGCAGTGGCATCAACAACACGAGCCGGTACGTCGGCGCGGCGCTGGGCGTCACGGTGGTGAGCGTGCTGGCGGTCCGCGGAACGCCGACGCCGGTGACCCTGACCGCGGGCTGGAACACGGCGGTCCTCGTGGGCATCGCCGTTTCCCTGGCCGGTGCCGCCGCGATCGCGGCCCTGACCGTCCGGGCGCACCGCGCCACTGCGGCGGCGGCCGCCTAACCCGCCTGGACGACGAACCGATCGAGCATCGCGCGCAGTTCGCCGGCGCTGACGTTCGCGCCGAAGGCTTCGGCGCCCGGTTCCAGGCGGACGCCCTCGGCCAGCGGACCGGCGCGCAGCGGGTCGAAGCCGAACGCGTCGACCAGCTCCGCCACGCGTGTCACGTCGGCCGGGTCGTCGCCGGCGATCGCGATGGCCTTGCGGCCCAGGGTTCCCGCGGGCCGGGCTTCCTCTTCCAGGTCGTGGTAGCCCATGTGGTTGAACGCCTTCACGACGCGGGAGCCGTCCAAATAGGACTGGACGGTCTCGCTGGTCGCCGCGCGCAGGTCGTCGCGGATACCGTCGACCTCCCACCAGTAGTTCATCGCGTCGATGACGAGCTTGCCGGCCAGGGCCGCCGCCGGAACGGTGCGGTACTTGCCCAGGGGCAGCGCGAGAATCACGATGTCGGCCTTGGCCGCCGCCTCTTCCGCGGTCGTCGCGACCGCGCCGGGCGTGAGGACGTCGACGGTGAGCGCGATCTTCTCCGGCGCGCCCGAGCCGGCGACGAGCACGTCGTGCCCGGCGGCGAGGGCGAGCCGGGCCAGGACGGTGCCCACTTTGCCCGCGCCGAGGATGCCGATGATCATTTCGCTTCCGAGAGGATGTCACGCACCATCGGGATCACCTTGGTGCCGTAGAGTTCGACGGCGCGCAGGCGGGCGCTCGCCGGTTGCGATCCGGAGCTGTAGATCAGGTCGAAGCGGCCGACGCCCAGCTCCGTGACCGCGCCGGCGATCTTGCGGGCGACGGTCTCGGGCGAGCCGATGTACAGCGAACCGTGCTCGATCTCGTGGTCGTACTCCTCGCGCCGGATCGGCGCCCAGCCCCGCAGTGCCCCGATCCGGTCGCGGATCACGCGGTAGCGCGGCCAGAACACCTCACGCGCCTGCTCGTCGGTGTCGGCGACGAACCCGGGGGAGTGCATGCCGACCGGGTGGGCGGTGGTGCCGAACTGCGCGGCGGCCTTGCGGTACAGGTCGACGTAGGGCGCGAACCGGCCCGGGTGCCCGCCGATGATCGCCAGCATGAGCGGCAGCCCGTGGTGGGCGGTCCGGATCACCGACTGGGGCGAGCCGCCGACGCCGACCCACGTCGTCAGCCGGCCGGAGTCGGTCTTGGGGTAGACGTCGGCGTCCTCCAGCGGCGGCCGGAGCTTTCCCCGCCAGGTCACCGGTTTCTCGTCGAGCAGCCGCACGAACAGGTCGAGCTTCTCCTCGAACAGCGCGTCGTAGTCGCTCAGGTCGTAGCCGAACAGCGGGAACGACTCGGTGAACGAGCCCCGGCCGAGGATCACCTCGGCGCGCCCGTCCGAGAGGGCGTCGACCGTCGCGAAGCGCTGGAACACGCGGACCGGGTCGTCCGAGCTCAGCACCGTGACGCCGGAGGACAGCCGGATGCGGGACGTGCGGGTGGCGATGCCGGCCAGCACGGTCTCGGGCGTGGAGATCGAGTACTCGGGACGGTGGTGCTCGCCGAGGGCGATCACGTCGACGCCGGTTTCGTCGGCGAGGACGGCTTCGTCGACCACCTGCCGGATGGCGGCGGCGTGCGACAGCGGCCGGCCGGCGTCGTCCTCCGGGACGTCGCCGAACGTGTCGAGGCCGAACTGCAGGTCAGACATGGGACGGCTCCTTCGCGAGCAGCTCGCGCACCCGCGGCGCGACCTCGCGGCCGAGCAGCTCGATCGTCCGGGCGCGCGCGGCGCGCGGCAGGTGCATGATGTCGTATTTGAGGTCGAAGCGGCTCAGGCGCAGGTCCCGCGCCACGGTCGCGATCTTGCGGGCGACGGTCTCCGGAGAACCCACGAACAGGGCTCCGGTGTCCACTTCGGACAGATAACGCCGCCGGTCCGGTTCGTAGAAGCCGCGCTCGGCGGCCATCCGCGTCACGACCGGCTGCCAGTACCGCCACCACGTTTCGACGGCTTCTTCGTCGGTGTCGGCGATCAGGCCGAGGGAGTGCTGGCCGACCGGCCGCACCGGCTGCCCGAATTGGGCGAGCGCACGGTGGTAGAGCTCCACGTGGCCGGCGAAGCGCTGCGGGCGCCCGCCGATGATGGCCAGCATGAGCGGCAGGCCGTAGCGAGCGGCCCGCACGACGGAGTCCGGGCTGCCGCCGACCCCGATCCAGGTGGGGATCCCGCCCGGGCGCATCCGCGGGTGCAGCGTCTCCTCGGTCAACGGCGCTCGCACCGTTCCGGACCAGGTGACGCTCTCCTCGCGTTGCAGGCGCACGAAGAGGTCGAGCTTCTCCTCGAAGAGGTGCTCGTAGTCGGCGAGGTCGTAGCCGAACAGGGGGAACGACTCCGTTGCCGAAGCCCGGCCCAGGACCAGCTGGGCGCGTCCGTTCGAGACGGCGTCCAGCGTGGAGAACTCCTGGTAGAGCCGCACCGGGTCGTTCGTGCTCAGCACGGTGACGGACGTGCCGAGCTTGATGCGCTCGGTCGCCGTGGCGATCGCCGCCAGCAGCACGGGCGTCGCGCTGTCGGTGTGCCCCTCGCGGTAGTGCTCGCCGACGCTGAAGACGTCGAGCCCCGCCGACTCGGCCAGCCGCGCTTCCTCGACGAGCAGCCGGACGGTCTCCGCGTCGCCCATCGCGTGGCCGTCGTCCGTGGCGACTTCGCCGAACGAGTTCAGGCCCAGCTCGATCATGGTGGCTCCTTTGATTGACACGTCAATCATCCGCCGATATGATTGACGTGTCAACTAGGAGGCAGGGTGACCCGGACGACACGGCGGCGCGTGCTGCCGACCGCGGAGGAGCTGCGCATCTGGCGCGGCTTCATCGAGACTACCGAAGCCGTGCGCGCCGAGCTTGGCGCGCGGCTGCAGGCGGAGTGCGGGCTCTCGCCGGGGGACTACGCGGTGCTGCTCGCGCTCAGCGAGGCCGAGGGGCAGCGGCTGCGGTCGTCGCAGCTGGCCGACGACATCGGCTGGGAGCGCAGTCGCCTCTCGCACCACCTCGGCCGGATGGAGAAGCGCGGCCTGATCCGGCGCGAGGAGTGCCGGACGGACAACCGGGGAGCCGAGGTGGTGCTGACGACGGAGGGCGCCGCGGCCTTCCGGGGGGCAACGGTTCCCCATCTGACGGCGGTCCGCGAGCTGTTCGTGGACGCGCTGACCCCGGAGCAGGTCGCCGCGGCGGGGGAGATCGCGGCGGCGCTGCGGGCCAAGCTCGGCTGAGTCCCGACCCGCTCACTCGGGGAGGAAGAGGTCGTGCTCGGCGGCGTAGTCTTCGAAGCCTTCCAAGCGTTGCCGGGCCGTGGCGCCGGCCACGTCCGCCATCGCCTCGACCAGCGCCACGGTCAGCGAGGCGACCGCCGCGTGGGAGTCGAACACGAACTCCGACGCCACACCCGCGCTCAGCACGTCGCCGGCGAGCGGCGTGAGCGCCGTGACGGGCCGGTCCGTGATCAGCAGCGTGCGCAGGCCCAGGGCGCGGGCCTGGTCCAGGGCGGCGGCGCTTTCCCGCGGGTAGCGGGGGAGTGCGACCAGGACCAGTGTCCGCGCGCCGCACCGGTGGGCGTGGCGCAAAGAGTCGCCGAAGACGCTGCCGGAGTCGGTCAACAGCCGGACGTCCGGATGGATCTTCGCGGCCAGGTAAGCGAAAGAGGCGGCCTGGGCCGCCGAGACGCGGTAGCCCGCGACGACGAGCGGGACGGAGTCCATGAGCCTCGCCGCGATCGTCCGCAGCCGGGTGTCGTCGGCCAGCTGGGCCCGCAGTGCGCCGAGGTTGCGCAGGTCCGCGTCGATGGCGTGCTGGAACTTGTTGCCGCCGCCCGCCGGCTCGGGCTCGGCCGCGGCGTCCCGCAGGTAGCGGCGGAACCCGGCGTAGCCGTCGAACCCGAGCAGGGCGACGAACCGGGTGACCGAAGGCTGGCTGACCTGTGCGCAGTCGGCGAGCTCGGCGCTGGTGAGCGCCACGGCTTCGGCCGCGTGGTCGGCGAGGTAACCGGCGATGCGCCGCTGCGCCGGGGTAAGCCGGTGGGCGGTGAGCAGCTCGTGCAGCGACCGGGACACCAGGCCTCCGTCTTGTGTGAATGAGTAGTTTCATGTCACCTTAGAAATGAATGAAAACATGTCAAGCGAGGTGGCGATGACCCACACCAACCGCATCGAGATCAGCGGGACCGGGCTCCGCTGCGCCGACGTGGTGCGCGTGGCCCGGCGCAGCGCGTCGACGGAACTTGGCGCCGACGCGGTGAAGAGGGCTGAGTCGAGCTACCAGCTGGCCGTGGAGCTGGGCGCCAAGCGCGCCGTCTACGGCCGCACCACCGGCGTCGGCGCCAACCGGCACACCGTCGTCGACCCGGAGTCGGCCGACCACCACGGCTTGCGCCTGCTGCGCAGCCACGCGGGCGGGACCGGCGAGCCGCTGCCCGACGACGCCGTGCGCGCGGTGATGGCCATCCGCCTCAACCAGCTCGCCGCCGGCGGCAGCGGCGTGCACCCTCGGTTGCTGGAGGTGCTGCAGACGGCGTTGCGCGTCGGCGCGCTCCCACACGTCCACTCGCGCGGCGCGATCGGCACCGGCGACCTCGCCCAGCTCGCGGAGATCGCCTTGACCCTGGCGGGGGAGCTGCCGTGGGCGGCGGGCGACCTCGACCCGGTCGCGATCAGCCCGGGCGACGCGCTCGCGTTCATCTCCAGCAACGCCGCCACCCTCGGCGAGGCCGTGCTCGCCTGGCACGACCTGAGCCGGCTGCTCGCCGCGAGCCACGTCGTCACGGCGCTGACGTTCTGCGCGCTCGGCGGTTCGGCCGAGGCGTTCTCGGAGCGTGTCCACGCCGCGCGGCCGCACCCGGGTGCCGTCCGGTGCGCGGCGGAACTGCGGCGGCTGCTCACCGGCGTCGCGGAGGGGCGGCGACTGCAGGATCCCTTCGGGCTGCGCGCGTTCCCGCAGGTGCAGGGCCCGGCCCTGGACGCCGCGGCCGCCGTCGAACGCGTGCTGGCCATCGACATCAACGCCGCCGCGGAGAACCCGCTGATCGACGTCGAGACCGAGCAGGCCTACCACCACGGCCAGTTCTCGACGGCCTACGTGGCGTTGGCGTTCGACCAGCTGCGCGCGGCCCTGCACCACGTCGCGGAGCTGTCCACCGCGCGGCTGGGCGACCTCGTGGAGCCGGACCTGAGCGGGCTGCCGCCGTTCCTCGCCGAGGGACCGGCGGGCAGTTCGGGGATCATGATCCTCGAGTACGTCGCCCACGACGCGCTGGGCACACTGCGGCACGCGGCCTCGCCGGTCACGCTCGGCACGGCCGTGATCTCCCGCGGGCTGGAGGACCACGCGAGCTTCTCCACGCACGCGGTCCGCAGCACGGTCGCCGCCACCGCCGCGTACCGGACCGTGCTGGCGTGCGAGCTGCTCGGCGCGGTGCGCGCGCTGCGGCTGGCCGGCGCGCCGCTGCCGGACACGCCGCTGCGGGAAGCGTTCCGCCTCGCCGACGGCGGCCTCCCGCACCTCCCGGAGGACCACCCGCTCAGCGCGGAGATCAAGCAGGCCGAGCGGCTGCTGGACCGGCTCGCGGTGCTCTGACCGCTCGGGTGATGCCCCGGCGAACACGCGTGATGCCCCGGCAGTCACGGCTGATGCCCGGCGGATCACGCGTGCTGCCGTCCGGGACACGGGAATCGCTCAGAGGCCGCACGCCTTCGTCAGCGCGGTGACCTGTTCGGCCTTGTGCTGCACCCAGTTCGCCGGGCCGGTGACGAGGTCGTCGACCGTGGTCTCCCGCAGTGTCGTGGCCAGGGAGCCGATCGCCTCGCCGGCGGTCGTGTTCCCGGCCCGTTCCGCCAGGGCCGTCAGCTCCTGGCCGGCCGCGTGCGCGCGGTCCGCCGCGGCCTGCGGGTCGGCGAGGTCCGGGGTGGCGGTGGCGATCCGCACCGCTTCGGTGCAGACGCCGACCGTCGTGGCGGCGTCGCCGACGCGGCCCGCGGTTTCGGAGGCCGCGCCGCAAGCGGTGAGCACCAGCACCAGCGCGCCGCCGACCGCGGCGGTCGTGAGTCGATTCATCGGATTTTCCCTTCCAGTGAAGCAGATCGTGTCTTGAGCAAGCTGGCGACGACCGCCGTCGCCAGGATCAGGCCGACCACGCCCAGCGACAGTCCCGTCGGGATCTTCCAGATCTCCAGCAGCAGCATCTTCACGCCGACCCAGACCAGGACCAGCGCCAGGCCGAGCTTGAGGTAGACGAACCGGTGCATCAGGTCGGCGAGCAGGAAGTACAGCGCGCGCAGGCCGAGGATGGCGAACGCGTTCGACGTGAACACCAGGAACGGTTCCTGCGTCACGGCGAAGATCGCCGGGATCGAGTCGACCGCGAACACGATGTCGGTCACCTCGATCAGCACCAGCACCGCCAGCAGCGGCGTCGCCACCCAGCGGCCGGCCTCGCGGACGAGGAACTTCTTGCCGTGGTGGACATCCGTCGACGGCACCACCCGGCGGAACGCGCGCAGGACGACGTTCTGTTCGTAGTCCACCGGTCCCGAGCGGTGCAGCGCCATCCGGATGCCCGTCAGGACGAGGAAAGCGCCGAACACGTAAAGGATCCAGGCGAAACTCGCGAGCAGCGCCGACCCCGCGGCGATGAACACCGCCCGGAAGACCAGCGCACCGATGACCCCGTAGAAAAGGATGCGGTGCTGATGTTCCCGAGGAACGGCGAAGTAGCCGAAGATGATCGCGAACACGAAGACGTTGTCGACGGCCAGGGACTTCTCGATCACGTAGCCGGCGAAGTACTGGCCCGCGAGCTCCGCGCCCCAGACCCACCACACGACGGCACCGAACGCGACGCCCAGCGCGACCCACACGCCGGACCACGTCAGCGCTTCGCGGACGCCGACGACGTGCGCCTTGCGGTGGGCGAACAGGTCGACCGCGAGCATGAGCAGGATGACGCCCAGCACGGCGGCCCAGGCCCAGAAGGGGACGGTCACGGGCACACTCCTCCGGTTCGGTGGCGAACCGGAGGTCTTCCCGGCCACCTCGAAAGGTGGCGCCGGCACCGGGTCTGCGCAGGGGCAGCCGGATTGACGATGCCGGACCGGGGCGGGTACTCCCCTCCGTCTCCTCCAGAATGACGAACTGTGCTTCGTCTGTCAAGTGTGGACGGCTAAGCTGCGGGCATGGCCACGTGGACGTTCCTGAGCAACCACGCGCACGTTCTGCTGTGCCTGGCGGAGGATCCGGACCACCGGCTGCACGACATCGCCGAGCGCGTCGGCATCACCGAACGTGGCGTGCAGCTCATCCTCGCCGACCTGATCGCGGACGGCTACGTCGAACGCGAGCGCGTCGGCCGCCGCAACCACTACACGATTCACCCGGAAAGCCGGCTGCGTCACCCGCTCGAGGCGCACCACCGGGTGGCGGAGCTGGTCGAGGCCCTCGGCCCGGTCCGGCGTCACCAGACGAACTGCTGACCGCCGTCGATGTCGTAGGTCGCGCCTGTGAGCGCCGTGTTCGTCATGAGGTGGACCGCCAGCGCGGCGACGTCCGCCGGGCCCACCACGCGGCCGATCGGGAGCGTCGCCCGCAACTCGGCCCGGCGCTCCTCCAGCCGGTCGCCGAGCAGCGTCGCCGACAACGGCGTGTCGACGAACCCCGCGGCGATCAGGTTGACGCGCACCGGCGCCAGCTCCAGCGCGAGGGCCGCGGTGAACGGCGGCAACGCGGCCGTCGCGGCCGAGACGATGCCGAGCCCGTGGCCGATGCGGCGGCCGCCGGTGCCACCCATCAGCAGCAGCGAACCGCCCGGGCGCATCTTCGGCGCGGCGTGGCGGGCGACCTCGAGCGCGACCGCGATGTGGCCGCCGAGCGCCGAGCGCACGTCGTCGGCGGTCATCTCCAGCAGCGGCCCGTAGTGCGGGCCGCCGGCGGTGATCAGGACGTGGTCGACGGTGCCCGGCAGGTCGGCGAAGAAGCTCGCCACCGCGGCCGGGTCGGTGGCGTCGAACGCGGCGGTGCCGCGGGCGCCCACGGCTTCCGCCGCCTGCGCGAGCTTCCCGGGATCGCGGCCGGTGAGCACGACGTCGGCGCCCTCGGCCCGGGCCAGCCGGGCCGTCTCGAAGCCGATGCCCGCACTGCCGCCGACCAGCACGACGGTCTGCCCGCTCAGTCCGCTCATCTTCGCACCGTACGACGGCGTCCCCGGTTTGACCACTGATCACCCGCGGGTCCATCCTGGCCGGGGAAGGTGATGACGATGGCCCCACGCGAAGAGCGGCCGATCGAACCCCAGGGACACGCGGCCGGCGTCCCGTACGACTGGCGGCGCCCCACCGCCGAGCGGATCCGGGCCCGCGCGTGGAACCCGGACGACCGGCGGTTCTGGACCCCGAAGACCTTCGGCTGGGGCTACGACGTGAACTTCTACTGGGTCGTCCACCCGCTGCGCTACCTGCGCGCCCGGCGGTCCGGCTGAGGCAGACCGGTCATCCGCTGCCCGACACGAACCGGCCTCAGTCCTGGTCGGGTACCGGCAACGCGAGCCGGAAGCAGGCACCTTCCCCGAGGACCGTCTCCAGCTCGACGTCGCCGCCGTGCGCCCGGGCCAGCGACCGCGCGATCGACAGCCCCAGGCCCGCGTCCGCGCCGGCCGTGCGGGTCCGCGACCGGTCGGCCCGGTAGAAGCGGTTGAACGCCCGCTCCGCCTGCTCGGCCGTCATCCCCGGACCGTCGTCCGTCACCTCCAGCACCGCGCGGCCGTCCGCCGTGCCGACGCCGATGCGGACCGGCGTTCCCGGCGGTGTGTGGGCGGCCGCGTTGCCCACCAGGTTGGTGACCACCTGCCGCAGCCGGGCTTCGTCGCCGTCGACCGGAGCCGGGCCCGGTGTCCCGGTTCCGCCCGGTCCGGTCAGCGAGACCGGGCGGGACGGGTCGAGCGCCTGCAGGTCGTGCCGGGCGTCGACGGCGAGGGTGCGCAGGTCCATCGGTGCGCGGTCGAGCTGCTCCGCCGGTGCCTCGTCGAGCTGGGCGAGCAGCAGCAGGTCCTGGGTGAGCGCGGTGAGCCGGGTCGCTTCGCGGTCGATGCGGCGCATCGTCTCGTCCACATCGGACGCCTCGGGCAGCGCGCCCATCCGGTAGAGCTCCGCCGACCCCTTGATGCCGAACAGCGGCGTGCGCAGCTCGTGGCTGACGTCCGCGACGAAGGTCCGCATCCGCGCCTCGGACGCCGCCCGGTCGGCGAACGCCCCTTCCAGCTGGCCGAGCATCGTGTTGAGCGACGCCGCGAGGTGCCCGATCTCCGTGCCCGGCGCGGCCAGGACGGGGACGCGGCGGGTGAGGTCGCCACCGGCGATCGCGGCCGCCGTGTGCTCGATCCGGCGCAGCGGCCGCAGGCCCCGGCCGAGGGCGAACCAGCCGGCCGCCGTCAGCACCACGAGCAGCGCGGCGCCGGTGAGCAGGCTGCTCACCCGCAGCTGGGTGATCGTGGCGTCGGTTGCGGCGAGCGGCGCGGCCGAAACCACCGTCCCGCCCCAGCGCCGGGCCGGCCGCGCGACGGCCCGCCAGCGTTGCGACCCGTCGGCGGCGTCCAGGTCGACGGCCGTCCCGTCGGTGGGGACCGTGCGCAGCGCGTCGAACGGCGGCAGCGTCGCGCCGGGCACCCGCGAGGAGTGCAGGCCGCCCGCGACCGCGCCGGCGGCGTCCAGGTAGACGACGTACGGGGTGCCGAACAGGTCGAGGGCGGGGTCGATCAGGTCCGGTCGCACGGCGGGGGTCTCGGCCGGCGGCGGACCCGCCGCGAGGGAGATGAGCTCGGTCATCGACCGCAGCTGGCCGTCGAGCCGGTCGAGCTGGAAGCGCTCCAGCTGATCGGAGACGAGCGCGCCGGCGAGGGTCAGGCCGGCCAGCAGCAGGCCCGCGGTGAGCAGGAGCAGCCGGGCCCGCAGCGACAGCCGCTTCACCGCCGGGGCTCCCGCAGCACGTAGCCGACGCCGTGCACGGTGTGGATCAGCTTGGGCTCCTCGGTGTCCACTTTCCGGCGCAGGTAAGAGATGTAGGTGTCGACGATGCTGGCGTCGCCGCCGAAGTCGTCGCGCCACACGCGGTCGAGGATCTGGGCCTTCGACACCACGCGCCCGGCGTTCTCCATCAGGTAGCGCAGCAGCCGGAACTCGGTGGCGGACACGCGCACCGGCCGCCCCGCGCGCGTGACCTGGTGCCCCTCGGCGTCGAGGGTGAGCGTGCCCACCGCCAGCACGCCGGCCGGGTGCCCCGCGGTCCGGCGGAGGATCGCGCGGATCCGCGCGATCAGCTCCGCCAGGTCGAACGGCTTCGTCACGTAGTCGTCGGCGCCGAGGGACAGCCCGGTGACCTTGTCGGCCTGCCCGTCCCGCGCGGTGAGGAACAGGACCGGGACCGGCATGCGCCGCTCACGCAGCCGCCGGACCACCTCGAACCCGTCCAGGTCCGGCAGCATGACGTCCAGCAGCACCAGGTCCGGTGGTTCCGCGGTGGCCGCGGCGACGGCTTCCCCCGCCGTCGCCGCGGACGTCACCCGGAAGCCGGCGAACCGGAGCGCGGCCGACAGCAGCTCGCGGACGGTGGCCTCGTCGTCGACCACCAGCAGCCGTTCGGCACTCATCGCTTCCATGCCCGCGAGGATACGGAGACCGCGCCGGCGAGCAGGCTGCCCGTGAATCCGACGAGCGCGCCGGCCGCGAGCGCGAGCAGCGGGTTCGCGCTGAGCCGCACGTCCAGGACCGGCACCGAGAAGCTGAACGCCGTCACCGAGACGTCGGCAGAAACGCGAGAGAGCAGCGTCAGGACGACCGCCACGCCACCCGCCACCGCGGCGACGACCGCCGCCCGGCGCAGCGGGCGGCCGCGGCGGACGACGAGGACGATCGCGGAGACCAGCAGGAGCGCCCCGGACACCCAGAGCCCCGGGGTGAAGTGCCCGAGATCCGGCACGCAGGGGAGCGCGGGATCCACCGTCCACGGCACGCCGAGCCCCAGCAGCACCGCGCCGGTCACGAGCTGGGGGAGGACGAGCAGCACACCCCCGGCCGCCGCGGCGCCACCGAAGGCCCAGGCGGCGGCCAGGCCCACCACGGCGAGCCCGGCCGCCGGCCACCGCGCGGCGCGAAAACCCCGTGCCACGGCGGGAAACCGGGTGCCGAGCCAGCACACACCCACGACCACCAGCGCCCAGATCACCGAGCCCGCCACCGCCGGTCCGGCGGCCACGGAGAAGCCGGCGTCCAGCTGACCGGGCAACGGCAGGCGCGACCCGGTGGCCACGCACCCTTGCGCCCCACTGGCGCCTTCCGGCAGCGCGAGCTTTCCCTTGGCGAGCACCGTGATCGCAGTCAGCCCGACCGAAAACGCCACGGTGGCCACGCCACCGCGGACGAGCAGCCCGTCTTCGCCGCGACGCAGCAGCAGCCACCCCAGAACCACCGCGCCCGCAAGGGAAACCCCCAGCGGAATCGCGTGCAGCTCGCCGTGCAGGGCGATCGGGAGCCCGCCCGCCGGCATCGCCTCGACGTCCGCCGGAGCGCCCACGGCCAGCGCGACGGCCGCCGCGGTGAGCCCGGCACCACCGGCGCCGAGGAGCGCCAGGCCGGCCGCCGCGACCCCCGCCATGGCGAGCAGCGCGGCGGCGGCCGCGGCCAGGCCACGGGACACCTCCCGCATCAGACGTCCCGGCGCCGGAACACCGCGAACGCGACGGCCAGCACGACGGCGACCCCCACGCACATCCCGGCCAGGTTCAGCCAGGGGTGCGGGAAGTCCGGGTCGGGGACCGTCTTGAAGATCGCCGACGCGCCGAGGGTGGGCCAGTAGAAGAACATCCCGCGCAGCCACGCCGGGAAGAGCCCCGCGAGGGCGGGCACCAGGAAGACGATCCCGACGAGGGTGGCGAGCGCGCCCGCGGTGGCGCGCATGAGCGTGCCGAGCCCGACTGCGAGCAGTGCGATCGCCGCGAGGTAGAGCCCGCCGCCCGTCACGGCCGAGAGCACGCCGGGGTCGCCGAACCGGGCGTGCGGCAGGTCCTGGGCGGCCAGGACGGCCTGGCCGAGGAAGAAGGCGCCGGCCATCAGCACCTGGCCCGCCACCACGGCGACGCCGACGGCCACGACGACCTTGGCCGCCAGCAGCCGGTGCCGGCGGGGTGTCGCGATCAGGGACGTCTGCATCAGCCCGGTGGCGTGCTCGGCGGTGACGACGAGGATGCCCAGCACCCCGATGATCAGCTGCGCGACGATGTAGGACGTCAGGCTGCGGTTGGTCGGATCCCAGGCCTGCGGGTCTTCGGCGTAGGTCTGCCCGGCGGCGTTCATGGCCAGCGCCGTGATGCCGAGCCCCACCGCGAAGAGGCACCCCACGGTGTACCAGGTCGAGCGCAGGCTGCGGAGCTTGATCCACTCCGCGTGGACGGACCGGGCGAAGGTGACGTTCACGCGGTGGCTCCTTCGTACTCGACGCTGTCCTTGGTGAGCTCCATGAAGGCGTCTTCGAGCGAGACGCGCTGCGGGGTGAGCTCGGCGAGCGCGACACCGTGGTAGGCGGCGAGCTTGCCGATCTCCCCGCTCGTCATGCCGGAGACGACGAGCGAAGCCTCGACGCCTTCGCGCACGGCGGCCCCGGCGGTGGTGAGCAGGCGCGCGAAACCCGGATCGGGTGTGCGGACGAGCACGGTGCCTTCGCCGCGCACGAGCTCGCTGACCGCGGTGTCGGCGACGAGCCGGCCCCGGCCGATGACGACGAGGTGGTCGGCGGTCTGCGCCATCTCGCTCATGAGGTGGCTGGACACCAGCACCGCGCGGCCTTCGCGGGCGAGGGAGCGCATGAAGTCGCGGATCCAGCGGATCCCCTCGGGGTCGAGCCCGTTCACCGGCTCGTCGAAGATCAGCACGCGCGGGTCGCCCAGCAGCGCCGCCGCGATGCCGAGGCGCTGCCGCATGCCGAGGGAGAACCCGCCGGCCCGCTTCCCGGCCACCCCTTCCAGGCCGGTCCGGGCGAGCACCTCGCCGACCCGGCGGCGGGGGAGCCCGTTGCTCACCGCGAGCGCGAGCAGGTGGTCGCCCGCTTTCCGGCCACCGTGGACGGCGCCGGCGTCGAGCAACGCGCCGACCTCGGTCAGGGGGACGGGAAGGTCGCGGTAGCGGCGCCCGCCGACGGTGACGGTCCCCCGGGTGGGCGCGGCGAGCCCCAGGATCATCTTCATGGTCGTGGACTTGCCGGCCCCGTTGGGCCCGAGGAACCCGGTGACCTGCCCGGGTGTCACGGTGAACGACAGGTCGTCCACGACGGTGTCGGGGCCGTACCGCTTGGTCAGGCCGCGTACTTCGATGGTGGTCATGGCGGCGAGCCTGGCCCGCCCGCCTGGCCGGTTCCTGGGAGGTTCTGGGAGAACCCTGGGAGTTCGGCGCCCGGAAGCCGCCGCGGCCGGGTTGTTCTCCGGAAATCGAAAACCGCGGTGCCGCCGCGGGATCGGCTCAGGCGTCCGCGCGGTGGATCACGATGTCGCCGAGGCGCGTGCGGGCCCGGACCTTGACCTGATCCGTGGCCTCGCCCGCGTGCTCCGGCACCGAGTTGCGCACCGCTCCCTTCGTGCTGTCCGCGTCCACCGACGCGGTGCTGCCCTCGGCGATGCCGATCTCGATGCCGCCGGCGGCGTTGGTCAGGTCCGCCCGGCCGCTCGTCATGCGCCCGATCCGGATCGGGCAGTGCGCTGCCTCGGCGACGACCCCGCCGTCGGCGCGGTCGACGGTGAAGCTGCCGCCGGAACCGGTGAAGCCGACGTCGGAGCGGGCGTGGCCGAGCCACACGTCCCCGGCCGCGCCCGTGTACCGGAGCGCGCCCCCGATCTCGCCGATCCGGACGCCGGCCGTGCCGCCGTCGAGTTCGGCGGTCGCGGCGACGTGGCCGACCTCGACCTCGCCGGACGACAGACGGCCTCGCAGGGCGTCGGCGTGGCCGAGCCGCACCCGGCCCGACGCCAGGTCCAGCTCGCAGGCGCCGAGCCGGCCGTCGGCGTGCACGTCCGTCCAGGCTGTCTCCAGGACCAGCGCCGACCCGGCCGGCAGCTCGACCGTGATGGCGACCGACCCGTTCTTGGCGCCGGGCTTGTTCGTCTTGATCGTGAGCCGGCCCTCGGCGAAGGCGACTTCGGTCTGCTCGGCCACCTTGACGTCCGACTTGCTCGCGCTGTTCACGGGCTCGACCCGCACGACGGTGTCCGGCCGCTCGCTCGCGGCGATCCGCACGTGGGCGCCGGCGGTGGTCAGCGTGGCGGTGATCGGTTCCGGCGTGGTGAAGACGGTCATGGCGTTCCCCTTGTGGTGGTGATCCCTGGTGTGGTGGGACCACCTTCGCGGGGATGCCTGACACCGGCCTGACACGGCCCGGACACCCGCTCAGCCACGAGCGGCGCGGGCGCGCAGGTGGGCCTTTTCGCCGTGCTGCCCGAAGAGGATGAGCAGCTCGACGGCCTTCCCGTCGGCGCTGCCGAGCCAGTGGGGCAGCGTCGTGTCGAACTCCGCGGCCTCGCCCGCGGGCAGCACCAGGTCGTGCTCGCCGAGGACCAGCCGCAGGCGTCCGTGGAGCACGTAGAGCCACTCGTGGCCGTCGTGGGTCTGGTGCTCCGGCTCGGGCGGGCGGTCGCTGCTCGGGATGAGCATCTTGTACGCCTGCATGCCGCCCGGCCGCCGCGACAGGGGCACGAACGTCATGCCGTGGCGGTGGATCGGGGTGAGGTGGACGCGCGGGTCACCGGTCGGGGGCGCGCCGACGAGGTCGTCGAGCGGGACGCGGTACGCGCGGGCCAGCGGCAGCAGCAGCTCCAGGCTGGCCCGGCGCTGCCCGCTCTCGAGCCGGGACAGCGTGCTCTCGGACACCCCGGTGGTGACGGCGAGCTCGGCCAGCGTCAGCCCCCGGTGGCGGCGCAGCGCCCGCAGCCGGGGGCCGACGGCGTGCAGGACGTCCTCGAAGTCGTCGGTCACGCCGGCCATCTTGCCGAAACCGCAAGAAACCGTGCCACCTCGGCACGTCCCGGGCACGGTGGAGCCCATGACCACCACCGAGTTCTGGGACGGCCACTACGCGACGCCGCAAGCCGATCCCCGCGCGAACGTCCGGCTCACGGAGGTCGTGGCCGATCTCGGCCCCGGCACGGCGCTCGACCTGGGAAGCGGGGCCGGCGGCGACACGCTGTGGCTCGCCCGCCGCGGCTGGCGCGTGACCGCGGCTGACATCTCCGGCGTCGCGATCGCCCGCCTGGCCGCGCGGGCGCGCGAACTGGGGCTCGGCGACCGGGTCACCGCGGAGCGGCACGACCTGGCCGAGACCTTCCCCGAGGGCCGCTTCGACCTCGTATCGGCGCACTACCTGCACACGCCCTTCGCCCTGCCTCGCGCCCCAGTGCTGCGACGGGCCGCGCACGCGCTGTCCCCGGGCGGCCGGCTGCTGGTCGTCGACCACGGGTCGGTCGCGCCGTGGTCGTGGAACCAGGACGAGCGGTTCACCTCCGCGGGCGAGGTGGCTCGCTCGCTGGAGCTCGACGACGAATGGACCGTCGAGCGCGCCGACGCCCTTTCCCGCCGCGCCACCGGACCGGGCGGGCAGGTCGCCGACGTCGTCGACCACCTGCTGCTGATCCGCCGCGACCGCTGAACTCCCGAGGAGGAGGAGACCATGCCCCGCCGACGCGACACCCCACCCCCGCGGACCGGCCCCGGCGAAAAGGACGTGCTGCGCGGGTTCCTCGACCAGCTGCGCGCCGCGGTGGCCGCCAAGGCCGAGGGCGTGCCGGAGCCGCAGGTCCGGACGCCCGGCGTGCCGTCGGGCACGTCGCTGCTGGGCCTGGTGCGGCACCTGACCCACGTCGAGCGCTTCACGTTCCTCGGCGAGCGCACGGCCGACTGGCCCGGCACGTTCCGGCCGCGTCCGCAGGAGTCGGCCGCCGCGATCTTGGCCGGCTACCGCGCCGCCGTCGAAGAGGCCAACGCGGTCATCGACGCGTGCACCGACCTGACCGAGCCGGTCGCCCGCCCCACCGGCACGCCGCCGTCGATGCGCTGGGCCCTGGTCCACATGATCGAGGAGACCGGCCGGCACGCCGGCCACGCCGACATCCTGCGCGAGCTGATCGACGGCAGCACGGGCCGGTAGGAACCGCCGGGCGCGGGGTATGCCTGCCGGTATGACGACTTCGCGCGGGCGCCGCTGATGCGGGCACTGGTCACGAACGACGACGGCATCGGATCGCCGGGACTGGCGGCGCTGGCCCGCGGCGCGGTGGCGCACGGCTGGACGGTCGTCGTGGCCGCGCCGGCCGAGGAGGCCAGCGGGACGAGCGCGGGCCTGTGGGCCGCGGGGACCGCCGGCGGCGACGGCCGCGTGGCGGTCGAGCGGCGCGAGCTGCCGGACCTGCCCGGGGTGCCCGCGCACGCCGTCGCGGCGCATCCGGCGTTCATCGCGCTGGCGGCCGCGCAGGGGGCGTTCGGCGAGCCGCCGGAAGTGGTGCTGTCCGGGGTGAACCGCGGGGCGAACATCGGGCGCGCGGTGCTGCACTCGGGCACCGTCGGAGCGGCGTTGACCGCGTCGCTGAACGGGGCCCGCGCGCTCGCCGTGTCCCTGGACGTCGGGCTGGAGCCGCCACCGGAGCCGCACTGGGACACCGCGGTCACGGTCGCGGCGGCGTTGTTCGACCGGCTCGCCGCGCTGCCGGGCGCGGCGGTGCTCAACCTCAACGTCCCCGACCGGCCCGAGGTGGGCGCGCCGCGGCGGGCCGGGCTCGCCGAGTTCGGATCGGTGCGCAGCCGCATCTCCGGCGACGACGACGGCGGGATCAGCCTCGCCGCGGTGGTCGTGGAAGGGGAGCTTCCCCCGGGCAGCGACGCGCGCCTGCTCGCCGAAGGGCACCCGACGGTGACGGCGCTGCGGTCGGTGGCCGAGGACCCCGGCGTCGAGTTCTGACCTTTCGGCGGTCGCGGGAACGTCCGTTGACCCGGGGCGGCGGCCTGTCCGCGCGATCGGTTCGCTCTCGCACGGACTGAACCGGTCCCGCCGTGGGTAGCCCACGGGGGATCATCACGTCGGCGAAGGGTGGTTTTCGTGCCCGAGTGGGTGGAAGCGGGGTTGTGGGGTCTCCTCGGCGGCATCGCGCTGGTCCTGGGAGCCGCGGTGGCGTGGTGGGCCCGGGTGCCGCGGCGCGTCGTCGCCGGGATCATGGCGTTCGGGGCCGGGGTGCTCATCTCCGCGCTCGCCTTCGACCTGGTCGACGAGGCTCAGCGCTCCGGTGGGCTCTGGCCGACCGCGGGCGGCTTCCTGGCCGGCGCGGTCGTGTATGTGGCGATCAACGTCGTCCTCGCGCGGCGAGGAGCCCGGCACCGCAAGCGTTCCGGTGGCCAGCAACCGTCCGAGCAGGACAGTGCGGGCAGCGGCGCGGCGATCGCAGTCGGCGCGCTGCTCGACGGCGTGCCGGAGTCGGTCGTGCTCGGTGTGTCCCTGCTCGGCGGCGGGGGAGTCGGGCTCACCGTGCTGGCGGCGGTGTTCATCTCGAACGTCCCGGAGGGTTTGTCCAGCGCGGCCGGCATGAAGAACGCCGGGCGCGGCGCCGGTTACGTCTTCGGGGTGTGGAGCGGCATCGCGCTTGCCAGCGGCGCCGCTGCGTTGCTGGGCAACGTCCTGCTGCGGATGGCTTCGCCCGCCACGATCGCGGCGATCACGGCGGTGGCCGCGGGGGCGATCCTGGCCATGATCGCCGACACGATGATCCCGGAGGCCTTCGAACGCACCGAGCTGTACACGGGCCTGCTCGCCACGCTCGGCTTCCTGACGGCGTTCGTGGTCGAGCACCTCGGCGGCTGACCGGGCCGGGCCCGCCGGTGCTGGGCGGGCCCGGGTCCCGTCCTAGCGGATCGTCTTGGTCGCCGCGAAGTAGGCGTTCGACGGCGTCATGAACGAAAGCACCACACCGGCGACCGCGGCGAGCACGCCGACGTAGTCGACGATCGTGCTCTGCCCGACCAGCAGTGAGATCAACTTCAGGGCGGTGAGCACCGTGAGCACGATGCGCGCCCAGTTCCGGCCGGCGCGCAGCTTGAACGCGAACAGGAGGTACAACGCGGCGATGACCACGGCGATCACGACGGCGATGATCAGCGTGACGTTCACCGCCTGGTCGATCTGCGCCTCGGTCAGGCCGCCGCTGTTCTGTCTGTTCGAATTGCGCAGCGCATCGGCGATCGCGTCACGATTTCCGAAGACGACCAATCCGCCGATGAGCCCGATGACGGTCGAAGCGATGAACGCCCAGAAAGCGTATTCGACCGTGCTGGGCCGGGCGGCTGCGGCCGGCGGCTGGCCGGTGGCGGCGGACTCGGGATAGTTCGGGTAGTTCGGTGATTCGGTCATAGAGATCGAATAGCACGCTTTCGGGTGAGCTGCTGAATGAACGGCCGATCCTTGCGTTCAAACGTGATGTCGGCCGGGTTTCGGCGGGCTCTTCCGGGAAAGGCCGGTTTTCCGATGGCCGGCCGCTACCTCCGCGCGTCGCAGCACCGCCGGTGCCAGTACGCCCCCGTGACGACGGCCAGCAGCGGCGCCCAGAGCAGCAGCGGCAGGTAGCAGGCGACGAGCAGGACGTGCCAGCCCGGACCCGCGAACGTCACCGCTCCCAGAGCGGGGAAGTCGCGGAAGGCGTACGCCCAGATCACGGCCAGCGCCACCGCACCGGCAGCCGCCGGGACGATCGCCGCGTACGGCGCGACCCGGCGGCCGCCGAGCACGGGGATCCACCGGGGGACGCGCTCGCCCCACGGCCGGACGAGGCCGAGCGTGAGCAGGGCCAGTGCTTCCGACACGACGCTCAGCCCGACGATGTAACCGGCTTCGCCGGGCCCGATCGCGTGGTACGGCCGCAGTCCGAGGTCGGCACCGGCGGCGAGGAAGAGCCGCCAGATCCCGGACGGCAGGGTGACCAGCGGAACGGCGTGGGCGGCGACGACGGCCCACCGCGGCGGGCGGCGGCCGTCGCGGACGGCGGGGGAACCGGTGAGCGGTGCGGTCATGGGCCGAGTCTCGCCGCGCAGGGACGCCGGGACCTCCCGCCGAGGTAGCAGCCGCCCCCTCCCGAGAGGGAGCCGTCCACCATCCACTGTGGAGAACTCCGTGGTGGGATGTCCGGCGGGCCCTTGCCCGCGTTCGCGGGCCCTCCTACCGTGGTGGCTCGATGAAGATCACCGCCATCACCCTCGACCGGCTGCGGCTGGACCTGGACCCGCCGCTGCGCGCGGCCTGGGACCCGGACCCGCGGCGGCACTTCGACGCCACGATCGTGCGCGTCCACACCGACGACGGCGTCACCGGCATCGGCTCCGGCGACACCATGGCCGGCTTCGAAGCCGTCGAGCACCTGTTCCTCGGCCGGGACCCGCTCGACATCGTCCGGCACGTCAAGGCCATCGAGACGGCCAACTTCCACGGCGGCCGCTTCTGGCCCCTCGAAGCCGCGCTCTGGGACATCGTCGGCCAGGTGGCGGGCCTGCCGGTGGCGACGCTGTTCGGCAACTCCGCACGCGCGCTGCCCGCCTACGCCTCTTCGGCCGAGCTGAAGCCGCCCGAGGAGCGCGTCGAAACGGCGCAGCGCGCCCGCGAAGCCGGGTTCCGCGCCCTGAAGATCCGCATCGACCGCGACCACGTGGACGAGGGCGTGGCCGTCGTGGCCGCCGTCCGCGACGCGCTCGGCCCCGACTTCGGGATCATGGTGGACCTCAACCAGTCCTGGCGGATGGCGGGCGACACGAGCCCCGCGTCCGATCTGGCCAAGACCCGGAGGCTGGTGCGCCGGCTGGCCGAGCTGGACGTCTTCTGGGTCGAGGAACCCTTGCCCTACCACGATCTCGACGGCTTCCGGACGCTCCGGGCGGAGAACCCGGGCGTGCGGATCGCGGCGGGGGAGATGCACCACTCGGTGCCGGAGCTGCTGCGCTACCTGGAAGAAGACGTCCTCGACGTCTACCAGATGGACGTGGTGCTCGCGGTCGGCATGCACCGCGCCCGGACGCTGGCCGAGCTCGCGCAGCTCAAGCACCGCGCGTTCACCCCGCACAGCTGGACCAACGGCATCGGCGTGCTGGCCAACCTGCACGTCTCGGCCGGCGTCGGCGGCGGCCCGTACTTCGAGTTCCCGTGGGACCCGCCCGGCTGGACGCCCGAACGCCGTGACTTCATGCTCGCCGAACCCGTGATGATCACCCCGGCGGGCGAGCTGGCGGTCCCGGCCCGGCCCGGTCTGGGCATCGAACTGGACGAGGAGGCGGTGGCGCGGTGGCGGATCTGACCCATCAGGACCGGCCGGCCCGGCCTTCCGAAGGACGCCGCGTGCGCCTGTCCGTGGAACCGGCCGGCCGCACCGAATACGGCCCCGGCGTGCTGGCCGAGCTGCCCGGTTTCGTCGGATCCCTCGGCCACACCAGGGTTTTCGTGGTCACCGACCGCGGCCTGCGGGGGACCGGGATCGTCGGCCGCGTGGAGCAGATCCTGGCCTCGGCCGGGATCGAGCACGCCGTCCACGAGGACGTCGGCCCGAATCCATCGACGGCGGAGCTCGACCGCGGGGCCGCCCGCCTGCGCGCGTTCGGCGTCGCGGCCGTGCTCGCGCTCGGCGGCGGATCGGCCCTGGACGCGGCGAAGGGCATCTCCCTGCTCGCCGGCAACCCGGACGCGGCCGCCGCGGACGCGGACCGCCTGTGGGACGCGGGCGACGGCCTGCCCCTGATCGCGGTGCCCACCACGGCCGGCACCGGCGCCGAGACCAACGGGTTCGGCGTCACCGAGGACCGGTGCGCCCGCCGGAAGGTCTACATCGGACACTCGTCGGTGAAGCCGCGGATCGCCGTCCTGGACCCGGAACTGACGCTCGGCCTGCCCGCCCGCGTCACGGCCGCCACCGGCCTGGACGCCTTGGTCCACGGCATCGAATCCCTGGCCTCGCGCGGGTCGACGCCGTTCTCCACGGCCTACGCGACGCAGGCGGTGACCCTGGTCGGGCGCTGGCTCCCGGCGGCCTACCGCGACGGCGGCGACCTGGAGGCGCGTGCCGGGCTGATGCTCGGCGCGCACCTGGCCGGGCACGCGCTGACGTTGTCCGGGCTCGGGCTGGTTCACGGGATCGGCCACGCGCTGACCGCGCACACGGGAACCCCGCACGGCGTCGCGCTGGCGGCCGTGCTGGAGGAGGTGATGGCGTTCAGCGCCCCGGCCGCGGCGACGGCGTACGAAGCGACGGCCCGCGCGCTGCACCTGCCCCCGGTACCGGACTGGGCGGGTGCGGCGATCGAAGCGGTCCGCGAGATTTCGGGGGCCATCGAGATCAAGCGCCCGCTGCGCGAACTCGGCGTGACCCGGGACGACCTCCCGGCGATCGCGGCGGACGCGGTCGCCGACGCCGTCACGAAGAACGCGCCGCGGTTGCCGTCGGAGGCGGAGGTGACCGAACTGCTGGAGGCGGTCTACTGACGCGTCAGAAGCCGCGGAAGACGCCGTCCGGGCCGGCCGAGCGGGTGAAGTCCGCCCAGTCCAGGTTGGCCAGGTTGATGTTGTTCTCCACGCTCCACAGCTCGGCGGGCACCACCCCCGCACGGCCGAAGACCGGCGGCGAGGAAGGAGACCCTCGGTCTGGTTGTTTGCAACGCCGGCAACGCTTCCGCGCTCAGGCCTTCGAACACCTGAGCGTCGACCGGAGTGACGTTGGCCAGGACACCGTCTTCGGTGGGCATCCGGATCTCCTCCGCTAAGGCGGCCCAGGCGCCGTCGTCGCCTGACGAGGTGCGGACGAGGACCGGAATTCGCTACGCGGCGAGATCGGCCGCCACGGTCAGCACGTGGGGCGCCAACGCGTCCGCGATCACCCCGTACCCGGCCGACGACGGGTGGAACCGGTCCGCCGAGAACAGCGCGGGTTCCGCGGCGAACCGGGCGCCGAGTTCGGGGCCCGGAGCCGCCACCGCGCCGCCCGCCCGGATGACCGCGTCGGCCTGGGCCTGCGCGTACTGACCGCTCGCCGCCGAGACCAGCCGCCGGTACTGCGCCGGCACCCGGGAGACGATCCCCAGGTCGGGCGCCGGGACCACGATCACCCGCCCGCCGGCGCGGACCAGCCTGACCACCGCGTCGTGCAGCTGGCCGGCCGCGACCGCCGGCGGGACGAACCTCGCCAGGTCGTTCGTCCCGATCACGATCAGCGCCAAGTCCACGCCCGTGCGGAGCGCGGCTCCGGTCTGGCGCTCGAGATCGGCGGACTGGGCGCCGGGCACGCCGAAGCCGTGCAGGTCCACGGTGTGGCCCGCGGCGCGCAGGCGGCGGGCGAGCCGCTGCCCGAGCGTGTCTTCGGGGCGGGTGCTGCCGACACCGGCGGCCAGCGAGTCGCCGAGGACGGAGAATCGGAGAATGCTCATCGAGTCCTACAACGTCCGGACCGCGTCGTTGTTTCCCCGGGGTGGGTGCGCTTGACCAGGACCGTGCAGGTGCTGCTCGGGCTGGTGCTGGTCGCCGTCCTGGTCCTGACGCTCGTGTGGATCTTCCAGCGCCGCCTGATCTACCAGCCGGACACCGCGCCGGTGCCCGCCGCCGGCACCGTGCTGCCCGGAGCCGAGGACGTCCGGCTCCGCACCGCCGACGGCCTGGAGCTGGGCGCGTGGTTCGTCCGGCCCGCCCGGGCACCGGAGGCGACCGTCCTGGTGGCCGGCGGCAACGGCGGCAACCGGGCCGGCCGGGCGCCGCTGGCCGCGAAGCTCGCGCGGGCCGGGCTGGCCGTGCTGACGTTCGACTACCGGGGCTACGGCGGCAATCCCGGCGACCCCAGCGAGGCCGGCTTGGCGCTCGACGTCCGCGCTGCCTACCGCTTCCTCGTCGAAGACCGGCGCGTGCCGCCGGAGCGGATCCTCTTCTACGGCGAAAGCCTCGGGTGCGCCGTGGTCGCCGAGCTCGCCCTCGAACACCCGCCGGCCGGGCTGCTGCTGCGGTCGCCGTTCGTGGACCTCGCCGCCGTGGGCGCCGAGATCTACCCGTACCTGCCGGTGCGGCTGCTGCTGCGCGACCGGTTCCCCGTGCGGGACGAGGTCGCGCGGCTGCGCGTCCCCACGGTGGTGGTGCTGGGCGGCCGGGACTCGATCGTCCCGCCGGCCCAGAGCCGGGAGGTCGCCGCGGCGGCGTCGGCGCGGCTGGTGGAGGTCCCGGACGCCGACCACAACGATCCCGTGCTGCTCGAAGGACCCGGACTACTCGACGCGGTGCGGTCGCTGGTCCCGCGCTGACCCGTTGGCCGTCACCCAGGTCGCGATCCGGGCGCGGCTCGTGAAGCCGAGCTTGGTGAGGATGTGCTGCACGTGGCTTTCCGCCGTCCGTTCGGAAATGTGCAGCAGGGCGGCGATCTGCTTGTTCGTCAGGCCGTCGGCGACGTGCGCGGCGACTTCCCGTTCGCGCCGGGTCAGCGGGCCCGGCGTGTCCCCGCGCAGCGCGGCCGCCAGCGCGTCGGCCTCCTCCCGCAGCGGGGCCATCCCGAGCCGCTCGGCCGCGGCCGCAACGGACGCGGCGAGCCCGAGGGCTTCGTCGACGTCGCTCGGGCGAGCACGCCGCGCGAGCACCTTGGCCAGCCCGAAGCGGGCCAGCGCGGCGTAGGGCGGCGTGCCGGCCTCGTCGTCGGCCGCGATCGCGAGCTTGAACTCCCGGACCGCTTCGTCGAGCCGGCCGGCGGACGCGGCCGCGAGCCCGAGGTACCGGCGGACCGAGCCGGTGACGAGGATCGAGCCCGCGCCGCCGGTGACGAACAGCCCGGCGTGTGGACGGAGGAGCGCCGCCGCCCGCTCGACGACCTCCGGCGGCCCGAACTCCGCGCCCAGCTCGACGGCGGCCGCGGCCACGGGCAGCGTCGCGGGCACCGGCGCCGATTCCGGCACGGAAGCCCGGCGGTAGAACTCGCCCGCCCGGTCCCGGTCGCCGACGTACAACAGCCACGCGGCGTGCAGCAGGCTGACGAACGGCGGGGCGTGCTCGGCGAAGATGCGCTCCATCGCGGGCGTCACCAGGCTGGTCCGGCCGGTCAGCCCCGCGATGGCGGCCAGCACGGAGATCGGCACGCCCTGCAGGGACAGGTGCGTCCGGTCGGCGACGAGCGCGAAGCTCTGCTGGAGCGCTTCGACGGCGTCGTCGAACTGTCCGCGCGCGACGGCGAGCGTGGCGAAACTGCGCAGGTGGTGCCACCGCGCGAGCGGACGGCGGAGGCGGTCGGCGAGCGGCCGCAGCGCCCCGAGTTCCTGCTCGGCCTCTCCGAGCCGGCCCAGCATGAGCAGCGCGTCGAACCGCCACAACCGGCCCCACAGCACGGTGTCGGCGTCGTCGCAGTCCTCGCCGAGGGCGATCATGCGGTGGGCGAGGGAAAGTCGTTCGTGCACGCCTTCGGGCGCGGAACGCACCATCTGCCGGGCGCGCAAAGCCGAGCGGAGCACGTCGGGATCGCCGAGCCGCTCGGCGATCGCCAGCGCCTCCGCCGACGCCGTTTCGGCTTCGCCGCCCCCGAAGAACCCGGCTTCGCCCGCTTGCAAAGCGAGCAGCCGGGCCCGCAGCGGATCGTCGCCGGGCGGCAGCCCCGCGAGCGCCTCCCGCGCGATCTTCCCGCCGTTGAAGCTGCCCCACGGGTCCGACAGGCCTTCCATGGCCAGCGCCGTCTCGCCCAGCACCGCCGGGTCGCCGGCTTCCCGGGCCGCGTCGGCGGCGGCCTCCAGCAGCCAGGAGCCCCGCTCGATATCGCCGCCGCGCAGGTGGGCGATCCCTTCCCGCAGGCGCAGCCGCGCTCGGCCGGCGGCGGGGACGGGCGCCGCTTCGAGGGCGCGCCGGTAGAGCTCGGCCGCCCGTTCCCAGGCGAGCTCGGCCAGCGCCTGGTCGCCGGCCCGCTCGGCCCACGACGCGGCGCGCGCCGCGTCGCCGACGGGCAGCGACTCCAGCCAGTGGTGGGCGATTTCCGAGGTCCGGGACGGGTCGCGCCGTTCGAGCCACCCCGCCAGCCGGGCGTGCGCGGTCAGCCGCGCCGCCGTCGGCAGCCCGGCCGCCGCGGACTCCCGGATCAGGTCGTGCTTGAAGCTCCCCGCGGTGACGATGCCGGCGCCGGTGGCCTCGTCGAGGTCGGTCAGGACGTCGGCCGCCGGCCGGCCGGTGACGTCGGCGAGCGCGGCCGGGTCGACGTCGCGGCCGAGCACGGCGGCGGTCGCGACGAGCGCGCGGCACGGCTCGCTCAGCCGGGCCAGCCGTGCCCGGACGGTGTCCACGACGCCGTCCGGCAGCGCGTCCCCCGCGGTGCCGGCCAGCCGGGCCAGCTCGGTGACGAAGAACGGGTTGCCGCCCGACCGGCGGCTGACCAGCGTCGCGAGGTCGGCGGAGACACCGCCGCGGCCGAGCTGCTCGACGACCTCGGCCTCGCTCAGCCCGGCCAGCCGGATCCGGGTCAGGACCGGTTCGCGGGCGAGGGCCGCCAGCGCCGCGGTGAGGGCCTCCCGGCCGGTCGTCTCGGTGTCGCGGTAAGTCACCACGAGCAGCACCGGCGCCCGGTCGAGGTCACGGGCCAGGTGGACGAGCAGGGCGAGCGACGCCGCGTCGGCCCACTGCACGTCGTCGAGCACCGCGAGCAGCCCGTGCGGCGCGGCCGCTTCGCGAAGGCTGTCGGCGAAGGCTTCGAACGCGGCGAACCGCGCCTCCGCCGAGCCGCCGGTGTCGCCGGTCGGGAACGGCCGGTCCAGCGAGCGGGCCAGCTGCCGGAAGACCCAGTAGGGCGGGCTGCCCTCGGCGTCGCTCGCGCGTCCCCAGCCGACCGGCACGCCCGCCTCCCCGGCGCGCCGGGCCAGCTCGCGAGCGAGCCTGGTCTTGCCGATGCCCGGTTCGCCGACGACGAGCACGAGCCCGCCGCGCCCGCCCCGCGCCTCCTCGAGGCGGGCGCGCAGCCGGTCCAGTTCGCCGGTCCGGCCGACGAAGCCCTGCTCCATGCGCAGCAACGATACGGCGCCCGCCCGCGTCGAGCGCGGTTCAGCGGGGTTCGCCGGGCCACCGGGACTTCGGCCCCGCCGGCCAGATCGGCGCCGGGAACCACGTGGCCCGCGCCAGGCCCGCGACCAGTGCTTTCAGGAACTTCTTCACGCGATCCACCGCCCTCGCGCGCACACCGCGCGCACCCGCAGCAGCGCCCGCGGGTCGGCCAGCGGATCGCCGTCGACGGCCAGCAGGTCGGCGTCGAACCCCGGCGCGACGCGGCCCTTGCGGTGCGCGAGCCCGCACACGCCCGCCGCGACGGACGTGATCGCCCGCAGCGTGTCGGCCGGCGACAGCCCGACCTGGCGCAGCATCAGCGGCGCCCACGGCAGCACGCCGTGCGGCTTCACCGGGGCGATCCCGGCGTCGGTGCCGGCGACGACCCGCGCGCCGAGCTCGACGAGCCGCCGGTAGTTCGCGATGACCCCGGGCATGCGCCGGGCGAGCTCTTCGGGGGGAGCGAGGCCTTCGACCGGCACCATGCCGACCGTCGCCCCGACGGCCACGCCCTGGTCCACGACGGCACGCAGGAGTTCCTCGGGGTGGTCGACGCCGGTGGCGGACCAGAAGCTGACGTGCTCCATGCCGTCCACCCCGGCGGCGAGGGCGTCGGCGATGGCCGAGGTGCCGTGCGCGTGCGCGGTCACCGGCAGGCCGTGCCGGTGCGCCTCGTCGACGGCGGCCCGCAGGACGTCCCGGTCGAACTGCGCACATTCCTGGCGCGTGCCCGGGGTCATCGTCCCGCCGCTGGCCATGATCTTGACGACGTCGGCCCCGCGCTCGACGTGCTCGCGCACCGCCGCCCGCACGCCGGCCTCGCTCGCGTCCGCGACCCCGCCGAGGAAGTGGCAGTGCCCGCCGGGACTGGTGATCGGCGGCCCGGCGGCGACGAGCGTCGGCTGGTCGGCGCGGTCCTTGAGGGACAGCGAGAGGTAATCGCGGTCGCCGAGGTCCCGCACGGTGGTGACCCCGGCCCGCAGCGACGCCCGCCCGGCTTCGGCCATCGCGGCCAAGGCCTGTTCGCCGGTCCGCGCGGCCAGCCGGGCGACGGGCTCGGCACTGGCGTCGAACGCGAGGTGGACGTGGGTGTCGATCAACCCGGGCAGCAAGGTCGTCCCGCCGAGGTCCACGACGTCGGCCCCCTCCGGCGCGGTGCCCCCGGACTCGACGCCCAGGATCGTGGCGCCGTCGAGCACCACCAGCGGGTCGGCGACGAACGCCGAGCCCGCACCATCGAACAACCGAGCCGCGCGGACGGCGGTGAGCCTGCGCCGCTCGGTCACCACAAGCTGTTTCGTCATGCGGCCCACGATGACCCGTGTCCGGGGCGGCCACGTCGGGGCGAGTACGGAGACGCGGTACGGAGATTTCCCTCCGCTCTCCGTACCGCCACCGGCCCGACGTCAGTGGTCGCGGTTCACCGCGCTGACCTCGTCCCGGACCTTCGTCCGCAAAGCACTGTCCGAAGCGAGGTGCGTCGGGACGGCCGCCGAAGCGCTGCGCACCGGCCCGGCGACCGGGTACACCTGGTCCTCGCCGATCAGCGGGACACCCGGGCACGTCGTGCTGCGCGGCCGGGAGTTCTTGGTGAGGAACACGTTCACGAGCCCGTCGACGCACGGGTTGCCGGCCAGCGCGTACTGGCCGTGGAACGGCGAATCGTCCACCGAGACCAGCGGGACACCGGCCGACCGCGCCGCCGCCGACGCCTGCTCGTAGCCCGTCTGCGGATCGAATTCTCCTTGCACCACCAGGATGTTCTCCGCCGCCGACGCGGGCACGTCCGGCAGCTCGTGGCGCGGCGCGTCCGACCAGAAGCCGCAGGTTTCGCCGAGGCCGTACGCCCAGCCGAACAGCGGGTACCGCGGACCCTGCCGGTCGCTGAGCCGCTCGTACCACGACGCCGAGCGGGTGGGCTGGTCACCGCACGCGACGGCGAACCGCGTGCCGGGACGCTGGGTGTAGTCCGGCGCCGCGGCGGCCACCCGCGCCGGGGTCAGCGCCGCGGCCGGCACACCGAACGCCTTGCGCGACACGGCATCCATCGAATCCGCCAGCGCGGCCGGGGGAGCGGCGGACGTCCCGTCGAGCGCGGCCGCGCCCTGGAGGAAGACCAGCGCGCCGAGCAGCCACTGGATTTCGCTGCCGTTGCCGACGAAGATGCTGTCGAACGTGTCGGGGGAGACGTCGTGGCTGCCGTAGTAGGCGCGGACGCGCTCCCACTTCGCCTTGACCTCCGCCGCCGTACCGCCCAGCTGCGTGGCGAAGTTGCGGGCCAGCCACGGCAGGTAGACATCGTCGAACTGCCGCTGGTCGATCACCGGGAACGCCTCGAAGTCGGCCTGCAGCCGGCCTTGGAAGTTCACGCTGGAGTCCAGCACGGTCTTGCCGGTGTGCTCCGGGAACAGCGACGCGTACTTGGCGCCGAGCCAGGTGCCGTAGGAGTAGCCGAGGTAGTTCAGCTTTTCGTCGCCGAGCAGGGCGCGGATCAGGTCCATGTCGTGCGCGGTCTGCCACGTCGTGACGTACGGCGCGATCGCGTCGCTCTGGCACGCCTCGGCGGTGGCCCGGGGTACCTGCTGGTGCGACGCGATGCTCGCCGCCGAACGATCGCGCGCGTCGAGGAGCCCCTGGGGAAGGCGGCCGACCGGGACCTGGCACTGGAAGCCCTTGTCGTCGGTGCCCGCGTGGCCGGTGCCGCGCGGGTCCATGCCCACGAAGTCGTAGAGCTCGTGCACCGTCGGTTCGAGCGCGGCGAGCGACCCGGCCAGCGGCGTGCCCTGGCCGCCCGGCCCGCCCGGGTTGAGCAGGATCGCGCCGCGCCGCTCGCCGGTCGCGGCGGCGCGGCTGATCGACACCCGCAGGTCCGTGCCCGAGGCCGGATCGGCCCAGTCCCGCGGCACGGTGACGAGCGCACACTGCGCGGGTGCGTCGCCGGCGGCCGGCTTGAAGGGGCAGTCGCCCCACTGGAGCTGCTGGGTCGTGTAGGGCGTGAGCGGGTCCGCGGCCGCGGCCGGCACCGAAGCCGCGAAGAGGGCGGCTGTCGCGGCCGCCAGTCCTGTCCGGGAGATGCGCACCGGGGGAGTCCTTCCGTCGCCGGGTGGGGGTGCGCCCGAGCCTGGCCCGGCCGTGCGGGGCGGAGATCAGCCCGGAGGACGAAGTCGGCGCGCGCGGCTCGGCCCCGGGTATGAGACGGCTCAGCGCGCGCCCGGGGGCCGGGACCGAGATCATGGGCACATGACCCGTCCGGGACTCGGCATCGTCGGGCGCCGCCTGGTGCAGTTCCTGCTGGACGAACTGCTCGTCTTCGTGCCCATGCTGCTGCTCGCGATCGCGGTGGTCTGGCTGTTCCACCCGCACGGCCTGGCGCTGCTGACGTTCCTCAAAGTCGTCCTCTACACGATGCTGGCGCTGGACTTCCTCGGCCTCGTGTTCGTCAACGTGTGGTGGCCGTACCGCCACCGCGGCCAGACGCCGGCGATGCGCTGGCTGCGCCTGCGGATCCAGACCCTCGAGGGCGGGCACCCCTCACTGGGCGCATTCTTCGTCCGCGACCTGCTGATGGTCGTCGACGGGTTCGCGTGGGGACTCGCGGGGATCGTGGTGATGCTGGTGACGCGCCGCCGCCAGCGGTTCGGCGACGTCGTGGCGCGCACGGTCGTCGTCCGCGTACCGCGGGGTTCGAGCGAAGAGTCAGCGGGCCAGGCCGCTTTCCCAGGCCCAGATCGCGATTTCGGTGCGGTTGCGGGCCCCGAGCTTGCGCTTGACCGCGCCGATGTGGGTCTTGACCGTCGGCAGTGAAACCACCAGCGAGCGGCAGATCTCGTCGTTCGTTTCGCCGCGGGCCACGGCTTTCACGACGTCGAGCTCACGCGGGGTGAGCGGCGTCGCGGGCTGCGGGACGTTCCGGGGATCGCGGCGCGCGTAGTGCGCCAGCAGCCGGGTCGTGATCGCCGGGGAGACGAGCGCTTCGCCGTGGGCGGCCGCGTGCACGGCTTCGATGAGCAGGTTCGGCCCGGCGTCCTTGAGCAGGAACCCGCAGGCGCCGGCGCGCAGGGCCGCGTGCACGTTCTCGTCCAGCCCGAACGTCGTGACCATCACGACGTGCAGCGGGTCCGCGACGCCGGAACCGGCCAGCAGTTCCGTGGCGCGCAGCCCGTCCACGCCCGGCATCCGGATGTCCATCAGCGTGACGTCCGGGCGCAGTTCCCGCGCCAGCCGCACCGCCTGGTCGCCGTCGGCGGCCTCGCCGACGACCTCGATGTCCGGCTCGCCTTCGAGGATCAACCGGAACCCCGCGCGGACCATCGCCTGGTCGTCGGCGATCAGCACTCGCGTCGGCACCCGGTCTCCCCTCACCTCAGCCGGGTTCGAGCGGCAGCCGCGCGAGCACGCGCCAGCGCCGGCCGTCCGCCGGTCCGGCCTGCACCGTACCGCCCACCGCCGCGACCCGTTCCACCATCCCGAGCAGGCCGTAGCCGCCGCGGCGGGCCGGTCGCGCGGCACCATCGTTGACCACCTCGACGCGCAGCCGGCCGGGGGGTTCATGGTGGACGGACACCCGGACTTCGGCGGCGTCGGGTGCGTGCCGCCGGACGTTGGTGAGGGACTCGGTGAGCAGCCGGTGCGTGGTGGTGACGACCTCCGGCGCGACGGCGAGGGTGGCGAGGTCCGGGCTGACGTCGAGGTGGATCCGGTCGTCGTCGGGGACCGCGCGGTCCACGGCGGTGGCGAGGTCGGCCGGCGGCACGAAGAGGTCTTCGTCGCCGGTGCGCAGCGCGCCGACGAGCCGGCGCATCGCGGAAAGCGCGGTCGCGCCCGCGGTTTCGAGCTCGGCGAAGGTCGCGGTGTCGCCGCCGGTGCGTTCGGCGACGCGGTGGGCGGCCTGCACGCGCACGACGATGCCGGTGATCTGGTGGGCGACGAGGTCGTGCAGTTCGCGGGCCAGCCGGAGCCGTTCCGCCGACCGGAGTTCGAGGACGTCCACGCGGTGGCGGACCTCGGCGTCGCGCAGGACCAGCCCGCCGGCGAGCGCGCCGCCCCAGACCACCGCGGCCCCGGCGGCGTAGAGCGCGGCGGGGGAGCCGGTGCCGTAGCGCAGGATCGGGGCGAGGGTGGCGGCGGCACCGCCGAGCACGGCTTGGACGGTGGCCGCCCGCGGCGAGAGCCGGTGGCAGCAGGCGCCGACCACCAGCGCGAGGGCGAGGGCCTCGGCCGCGCCGGGCTGCGCCGGGAGCCGGGAACCGGCCGCCGCGAGGAGGGCCGCGATCGTCGAACCCAGCAGCGAAAGCCCGGAGACGGCGGTGGCCAGACCGGCGATGTGGTCGGGGAACCGGCGGCGCAGCACGGCCAGTACCGCCACGACCGGGCCGACGCCGGGCGCGAACTCGAGGGCGATGCTGGCGAACTGGCCCTGCCCCGGCACGGCCCGGGCCGCGAAGACCATGTCGAGCACCACCAGCACGCCGAGGACGACCGCCTCGGCCACCAGCGGGCCGCGGCGGCCGGTCCACGGGATCCCGGGGTGGCCGGCGTAGGTCATCTGCCGATCGTGCCCCACCGGGCGTCCCCACGCTCTCTTCGCGGCGAGAGTTCGTACCTGGGTACGAGACAGCGGCGGAATCTCGTACCGCCGGTTGATCGCTCCCGCCGGGGATCTCGGCAGGCTCGGAGCATGAACCGATTTCTGACGCGGGAGACGGAAGTGGCGGCCGAAATCCGGCAAGGGAAGATCGAGGGCCTGCCGGGCTGGTACTTCGTGCTCGTCGGGCTCCTGGTGGCGAGCAACGACTTCAGCCTGCAGTTCGCCGACCGGTACTCGTGGGTCGTGTACCTGCCGCTCGCGCTCGTGGCGGTGCACCTGACGCTGTGGTTCACGCTGCTGTCCCGGCGCCGCAAGTACCTGCGCGCGGTGTGGCGCAGCAAGCAGGCGCTCGCGCTCGTCGTCGTGCTCTTCGCGCTGCGGCTGGGGTTGCAGCTCGGGCTGACGAAGCTCGTCGACAGCGAGGCGCCGCTGCACAGCTACACGCACCTGATCCTCGGCCTCGTCATGCTGGTCGTGACCACGGCCGGCGCGTGGTTCGACCAGTGGCTCATCCTGCGGGTGGTGAACCGGGACGCCTGAGAGCCCTATGTCAAGCGGCCTGTCGGCGGAGGGTGTTGAGCTGGCCGTGTAGGTCGGGGTTGTAGGGCTGGTGGTCGTGCCAGCAGCGCCA